>JANMGS010000887.1:0-4430 GCA_031374745.1 Ferruginibacter sp.
AATAAGATAAAAGCAATTAAACAGATTGCAAAAATACCATCCCCTATAAAAGTAAAATTTATAAAGAAAACATTGAGCCAAAAAGAATGAAAAATATTTAAACGGATAAAGCTAAATGCATTGTTTGTAGTAATTAGAAACAGGGAAGAAAGCAATATAAAAAGCAGCAATGAAACAATGTACTTCTTATGCCTACTAAATAAGGAAGTATTTACTGATGCTAATTCCATGGGTGTAAATTGCAACAAGTATGTTGCCAGATTGTAAAATAAATGTTACCTAATCATTAAGGAATATTAATGATTTTGTGACTCCAAACGGTTTAACTAATTTTATATGAGATAGTTAAAACTTTTAATTGGTTATTTCCTCCATAATAATGGCAATATCTTCTTTATATAAATCATTCACTGCATTTACATATGCTCAGAAATCTATCTTAATAGTAGCTTTCTTTTCTTTTATTAGAATCACTCTTTCATCGTTTTTAGAATTAGGAAACGATGAGTCATATTATTGGACATATAGCCAGCACCTGCAATGGAATTATTTTGATCACCCCCCAATGGTTGCTATTTTTATTAAACTAACCACGCTTAATTTATGGCTAGAAGAGTATGTTTTTTTTATAAGGCTAGGAAGCTTTATTGGATGTGCCATTGGTTCTTTTTTTATGTATAAAACCATAGCGACTATCAGCACAGATAGAGCAGCTTTTGTAGGCGTTTTTTTATACAATTGCTCTTTTTATGCTGCTATTAGTGCCGGAATTTTAATAACACCCGATACAGCACAAATGGTTTTTTGGACCGCAAGCTTGTACTTTATTACAAAAATATTTGAAGATGAAAACAGGGCAAAATACTGGCTGTTATTTGGTATAGCTGCTGGACTAGCCATCATGAGTAAGGTACATGCTGTTTTTTTGTGGGGAGGCATGTTTTTGTATATATTATTTTTTAAACGTTCATTATTTTCAAACCTGTATTTTTATCTGGCAGCTTTCATTACTGCTATTATCATTTCACCGATTTTAATTTGGAATATTGAAAATGATTTTATCACTTATCGTTTTCATAGCGCACGGGTGCTAGAGGATGGAAGTATAACATTGAATTGGTTTGGGCTATTAAAGGAAACAGTAGGGCAGCTTGTAATTAATAATCCATTTAATGTTGTTTTAATAATTATTTTTTTCTACAAAAAAAGAATTAGTGGAATAGCTTTTTCTTCGGTTACAGTATTTAAGTTTATTGCATTGTCTTTGTTAGCAGCTATTTTTTACATTGCATTATTTAAAATTTCTCTGCCACATTGGAGTGGCCCTGCTTACATTACCCTTATTCCGATTGCCGCAATTGGCCTTTCCGACATCAATATTTCGAAGTATAGCTTTATCTTTAAAGCGGCTACACTGTATTTTTTGATATTTGTAATGCTTATTGTTTATTGTGTAAATTTTTATCCCGGTACATTTGGAAATAAAGGCGGATTAGATTTAGGAAAGTACGATATAAGTTTAGATGCTTTCGGCTGGAAAGAAGCTGGTGAAAAATTTGCCATTCTTTACAATATTGAAAATGCTGGCAAACCTATAAAAGATAAACCTCCACTTATTTGTAATACTTGGTGGGGTGCGCATGACGAATATTATTTTGCATTGCCATTGGGCATAAAAATGATAGGACTTGGTACTACGCAAGACTTGCATCACTATGATTGGAGAAACAAATTTAATTTAATTGATACCAAAATGGATACTGCATATTGTATTGTTCATTCTGATGACTATTACGATGTAAGAAAAATTAATGCTAAGTATTATAAAACTGTTGACTCAATAGCAACTATAGTAATTTTAAGAAACAATAAGCCTGCGCATAATTTTTATATTTATCGTTTTAGCGATTATAGATAAAAGATAGAAGGTTATTTTAATACTTGATAGCTGGCGAGCGAAAAGCCGAGCTTTATTAAATTTAATGATTCGTTTTTTATCCAAATCAGGCTTTAACTTGCTCGATTGCATTGATTTATTAATATTTACATAACCTTATAATAATTTTTTATTCATATTGATATGCTTACTTGCAAGAAAGTATCAATATGAAAAAGCTTACAGCTAATAGATATATTTCTTGGATATTAATTCTTTCCGTTGCAATGACTGCTGCAGGCACTATGTTGATTGGGTCCATAAATACAATGGCCTTTACAAACCCTTTAAATAGCTTTTTTTGGAACACAATAATGGTAAACATTTCCTTTATGGGAGATGCTTACTTTGCTTTAGGGGTTGTACTGTTACTTATGTTTTTTCTAAGAAAAAAAAATCTTTCTTTGAGGCTGTTTCTTGCAGTACTTTTTACATTGCTCATAACACAAGCAATAAAAAATTATTTTAGTGGACTACCCATGCAGCTTTTTTTTGAAACAGGTACTAAAGAGAATAGCGGTGAGAATATTCTAGACAGAAATTTTATCTCATCACACGTTGCTATTGCATTTACATTAGCGGGGTTCTTTTCATTGTATTCGAAAAACTGGTTGTATAAAAGCATATTTTTTGTACTGGCATTTTTGGTAGCTTTTTCAAGAGCGGAATTGATGGGTGAACCCACTGAAACAATTTTGTTAGGGCTAGTACCGGCTTTTATTGCTACCTTATTTATTTACAAATTTTTTCGTAAGAAAGCCAGCAACAACACATATTACTATCGTATAAGAAAAGATAGAAAAATTACAGGGGAACAAATAGTACATAGCTAATTCTTTCGAGCGGGCAAAGTAAACCCGAAACTCGTACCCACATCTAGTTTGCTACGCACATGTATGCTTTGGTTGTGTGCCTCTATGATATGTTTGCATATGGCTAACCCGAGACCGCTACCACCTGCTTTGCGGCTACGAGCGAGGTCTGTTCTGTAAAAACGTTCAAATATTCTGGGTAAATGTTCTTCAGCAATACCATAACCATTGTCGCTTATTTCTATTAATACATTTTTTCCATCTACGTTATAAGCGCTTGCTTCTACTGTTCCATTTTCTTTGCCATATTTAATAGCGTTTTCTACTAGGTTTATTAATACTTGCCTAATCTTTTCCTTATCTGCATACACCGTAAGCGGAAACTCACATTCTTTTTTTATGATGCAGGTTATTTTTTTTGCATCAGCTTTTAGCTCTAAGGCATCAAACACATCCTTTATTAAATCTTGTATTACAAACTGCTGAGGCAGTAGTTTTATTTCACCACTTTCCAGTTTTGATATCTCATCTAAATCATCCAATAGCCCTACAAGCCTTACTACATTTCTGGCTGCATTTTTTAAAAACTTTTCATTTACATCATTGTTATGTAAGGCACCATCCAACAAGGTATCTACATAACCCTGTATGGCAAATATGGGTGTTTTTAATTCGTGGCTAAGGTTTTGCAAAAATTCTTTTCTAAATGCCTCGTTGGCTTGTAAAGTTTCTATTTCTTTTTTTCGTTGTTCTGCCCATTCTTCCACATCTTTTCTTACTTCATCTATTCCTTTTTGTGGAAGTATATTTTTGTAATAAAACTCTTCTCTTTTGGTAGCTTTCGTCTGGTAAATCAGTTTGTAAATCAGTTTGATTTTTCTGTAAATAAATTTTTGCAGGGTAAATAATACCAGGGCATAACTACCTAAGAAAATTAGGAATAAGGATACAATAGCTTCCCACCAAGTTTTACTGATTAGATAAATAATTAGACAAATGGGTATCGATAAACCCGCAGCAGTGAGTGCTGCTAATTGTTGTGGAGATAAATTTTTAGTAGAAGGCATTGAATACTATGTTGACTGCAAGATACAAGAAAAGGAGTTTGTAAGAGGCAGTGGGCAGTTTGCAGAGGGCAGTTGGCAGTGTGCAGAAATCAGTTTGCAAAAAGAAGTTAGAAAATCAAAGGTTTATTTGCCAACTGCCAATTGCCAACTGCCATTTGCTTTCACACTTCAAATTTATACCCCACACCCTTTACAGTACTTATACAATCAATGCCAAGTTTTTGTCTGATTTTTCTGATATGTACATCAATCGTTCTATCTCCTACAATTACTTCTGTTCCCCAAATTCTATTTAGAATTTCATTGCGTAAGAAAACTTTGCCCGGTTTTGATGCCAATAATGCTACCAATTCAAATTCCTTGCGAGCCAAAATTATTTCTTCTCCTTTTAAATATACAATGTACTTTTCTCTGTCTATTTCAAAATCACCCACTTTTAAAACAGCCGGGCCTTCGCTGTTTATACGGCGAAAAAGGGCATTTACCTTGCTCAATAAAACCTTTGGGCTTATTGGTTTGGCAATATAGTCATCCGCTCCAGTTTCCAACCCTTTTATTTCAGAACTTTCATCACTCATAGCCGTAAGAAAAATAATGATGGTAGCAGCATATGCA
>JANMGS010000305.1:0-2047 GCA_031374745.1 Ferruginibacter sp.
GTTTTTTCAAAAGCTGTTTCGCCGGTAGCTGCTCTCCATGCCAATAAATTTTTATCATCATTTGCCCAATCTTCCATCATGGTTTTACTAAAATGCCCACTCATAATATCATCTTGGTGTTTTTGAAACAATGGACGCATAATCGTTTTCAATTCTTCCGACAATTCAAATGCCTTTATTTTTGCAGGGTTAGATAGTCTATCCATCATGGCGGTAACGCCACCTTGCTTTAATGCTTCGGTAATTACTTCTACACCATACTGTATCAATTTAGATGCATAAGTTTTTTCAATTCCCTTCTCCACCATTTTATCAAAACAAAGTATAGCACCAGTTTGTAACATGCCGCATAAAATTGTTTGTTCACCCATCAAATCACTTTTTACTTCTGCCACAAAAGATGACTTCAACACACCTGCTCTATGGCCACCTGTGCCCACCGCATAAGCTTTTGCTTGCTCCAATCCTTTTCCTTCTGGGTCATTTTCTGGATGCACTGCTATTAATGTAGGTACACCAAAACCTCTTTTATATTCTTCCCTTACTTCTGTGCCTGGGCATTTTGGCGCTACCATTATTACTGTTAAATCTTTTCTTATTTGCATACCTTCTTCCACAATATTAAAACCATGAGAGTAAGAAAGTGTGGCGCCTTTTTTCATTATAGGCATGATGGCGATTACTACAGATGTATGTTGTTTGTCTGGAGTAAGATTCAATACTAAATCTGCCGCAGGAATTAATTCTTCATAAGTGCCGACCGTAAAATTATTTTCTATAGCATTTTTCCATGATGCTCTTTTTTCTGTTATAGCTTCGCTTCGCAATGCATACGATACATCTAGTCCAGCATCTCTTAAATTCAATCCTTGGTTTAAACCTTGAGCGCCGCAACCTATAATCACCATTTTTTTTCCTTTCAGTGCATCCACACCGTTTGTAAATTCGCTGCTGTTCATAAACTCACATACGCCGAGTTGGTTTAGCTGTTCTCTAAGTGGTAAGCTGTTAAAATAATTTGCCATTGTATAAATTGTTAAGGCCCCCTAAATCCCCCGAAGGGGGACTTGTGAACTTTGTGAGTATTGAATTATTATTCTCTATTTTTATTGTCTAAAATTTTTATTAAAAGGTTTTCGTTAAAGACCCTTTGCCAACTGCACTCTGCCAATTGCCAACTGATTTACATAGAAAATACTTCCTCATTCTTATTCAAAAATTCATTCTCCGTTATTGCCTCTCCTGGTTCCCTGTATTCAAATTCTTTTAATTTTTTATGGAAGCCTTCACTGTTTTTAATGATTGCTATTCTTGCACTGCGTACAAATTCTATTAACCCAAATGGCTCTAATACTTTAATTAAATTATCCGTTTCTTCTCTGTGTCCTGCTACCTCAAAAACCGTATAATCTTTTCTTATTACCACAACTTTTGCCCCATGTTGGCTTAGCAATCTTTCTACCTTTACTTCTGCTGCTATTATATCTGTAGGCACTTTATACAACGCCAACTCTTGCCAAACGATTTCATCATTGTTGTTGTAATAGGTTTTTAAAACTTCCACTTGCTTTTCTATTTGCCTACAAAGTTTTCTTACCACTTCTTCTGTTTCGTTTATTACAATGGTAAAACGATGTACGCTTTCTATTTCACTTGGCGATGTATTGAGACTATCAATATTTATTTTTCTACGAGAAAAAATAATAGCAATACGAACGAGTAAACCAATTTGGTTTTCGGTATAAACGGTTATGGTGAATTCCTGTTTTTGCATAATTTTATTTTTTTTCACACAACGAAGCATCGATTACAAAGGGCACAAACGGGTTCTATTATAATTCGTCTTTACTTAATACTATTTCCGAAACGCCTCTACCTTGTGGCACCATCGGAAATACATTGTTTTCTTTACCTACCATCACTTCTAAAAAATAACTTCCTTTATGATCTAGCATGGTTTGTAAAGCTTCTTTCAATTTATCTCTTTCGCTCACCCGTTGTCCATCTATGTAATATCCTTTTGCTACTTGCACAAAATCTGGACTTG
>JANMGS010000024.1:0-3449 GCA_031374745.1 Ferruginibacter sp.
CCTGCAAAAGAGTATATGCAAATGAATGGCAATAATGTAATGAAGTATGGAGAAGCGGTATGGCACTATCCAGAAGGTGAATTTGTATATGGGAAATTTTATTTGAAACGTATTGAATACAATGTAAAGGAATACAAACCATAGGTAATAAAACTGAAAATAAATTAAACATGCATAATAGCATTAATAAAATTGGTTTTCGAGCGGGTATTATTGCTTTTATAGCTACACTTGCTTTTTATCTAGTGCAAATGCTGCAGGTGTTAGGCATGCTGAGCTATCCCTATGATGAAATATTGATATACGGATTCTCCCTTTGTATTACCATACCTTTTATGATAGAAATGTTGGCATTGCATTATGTAGTTCCTGCCGATAAAAAATTCTGGAGCCATGGAGCATTGCTTTGTACAATTATTTATGTCGCATTTGTTACGGCAAATTACGTCGTTCAATTGTCCACTGTCATTCCTATGACACTAAAGGGTGATGCTGATAAAATACAAATATTACTGCAAACGCCTCATTCACTTTTTTGGGATTTTGATGCTATTGGTTACATTTTTATGGGAATGGCAACGCTTTTTGCGATGCCCGTTTTTCCAAAAACAGGATTTCAAAAATGGGTAAGGTATGCTTTGCTAGCCCATACACTCGTTACCCCATTAATTGCTTTTGTTTATTTCTACCCCAATTTTTCCAATGTTTTATTATTGCTTGCAACCCCATGGGCAATTACAGCGCCATTGTTCATGCTATTGATGGCGTTATTTTTCAAGAAAGGCATTGGCGAAATAAAATAATACTTTATTTGAGGGGTCTTTATTGGGAATAGAAATATTTAAAAAATAATTTTTTGGATGGTATTATTGGTTTAACGGATAGTAAATAATGGGAGGATCAGAATATTGATGGAAGCTAATGGTATTAGAAGAAATGTTTTTCTTGTTGTGGTATTAAAATAATTTAAACAATACTAAATATAAATTGGATGATATGCAAAGTAAAAAATTTTATTAAATACACGCTTGTTTTTTATGCAATCATTGCACTGCTGTATTGGGTTTTTATTCGCCCTGCACATATTAGCTGGGGCGCCATTGCCAAAGAACAACAAATGAGAATGCCTGCAGATGAATTGATTTCTGCTAATAGAGTTGTTACTACCCGTGCCATCAGCATTGATGCATCAAAAGAAAAGATTTGGCCATGGATAGCACAAACGGGTCAGAACCGTGGCGGCTTTAACAGTTATTATTGGCTAGAAAATTTATTTGCTGCTCGAATGAATAATACCGATTCGATTGTTCCGAAATGGCAAAGCCCTCAACCAAGAGATACCGTGTATTATGGCGAGGGAGAAGGCTATGAGTTGATATCATTTGTAAAACCTAATCACTATTATTCGCTTGGTGGATGGATTTTATATCTTGATTCGATTAATGCTAATCATACAAGATTGATTGTTCGTTATCCCTCTATGGAAGTAAAGCAAAGCAATTTAGCAAAAGTTTATTTATACGGTTTATTTGAGCCATTGCATTTTATTATGGAATCCGGAATGATGATGGGTATTAAACAAAAGGCTGAAGAAAAAAAGTAGGTGATGATGATAAAGACTATTTCAAATAAAACAGCAGCATGCAACGGAGCAATAATTGCAGTGGCAGCTGTGTTTGCCTACTCATTGGTTGTGATGTTATATGCAATCATTCGATCTTCAGTAGGCATATGCAGTATTATGCCTTCTACAGAACGGAGTACAATTTTATGGGCCAATGGTTTTTCTATGGCTTATGCTGTTGCCGTATTTTCTTTATTAATGGGAGTTATATCATCAATAGCAGGTGCAGTGGTAGGAATGGTATTGACAAAAGTATTGAGGTATCACAACCCACATTTTCATTTTAATAAAGCAGTTTTAATAAGCAGCATAACTGCGTTGGTTTCATTATTGCTATTATATCTTTTACTATACTTACTTTTGAAAGAAAGAATCACATTTCAATATGCAGAAACATTTTTATTTTGGTACGCAATACCAGCGCTTATTTTTTTTATTGTTGTTGTAATAAGTGGAGTAAAAGTTACTAAATAAATGCAGCCAAAGAAAATATAAGAACAATGAAAAAAATCGGTTTAGTATTGTCGGGTGGAGGAGCTAGAGGCTTTGCACACTTGGGGGTTTTAAAATTATTAGAGGAATTAAATCTAAAACCTTACGCCATTGCAGGAGCAAGCGCTGGCGCAATTGTGGGTGCTTTGTATGCAGCAGGTATACCCGCAGATGAGATTCATGCACGCATGAAAAAGAATTCTTATTTCGGATGGAGCAATATCGCTTGGCGAAAAAAAGGTTTTTTTACAATGGATGCATTGTATAATTTATTAAAAAATAATATTGATAAAAATGATTTTAATTTTTTAAAAACCAAATTATACGTAGCCGCTACCGATTTAGTAGAAGGCAAATCGCTTATCTTTTCCAAAGGGAATTTGTTTGAATCTGTAATTGCTTCAGCATCTATACCAATCGTTTTTGAGCCTGTAAGGATGGATGAAATGCTATTGGTTGATGGGGGTGTAATGAACAATTTTCCCTTAGAGCCGCTTACAAAGCATTGCGATATCATTATTGGTTCACATGTAAACAAGTTAGATGACAATATTGGAAATAGTGTAGAATTAAAGAACGCTGGTATTATTGATAGATGTTTTCATTTGGCTATATCTAACTCAGTATATTCCAAAGTAAATAAATGCGATCTGTTTATTGACTCTCCTTTGCAGCACTACTCCATGTTTGATGTAAAACAGGCAGATAAGATTTTTGAGATCGGATATGATACGGCAAAGCAATTTACAGAAAAATTGAAAGGGCTGTTAGCATGACATTTTACCCACTATTAAGTATTTACCAGAATATTTATTTTCTCCCAAAATCCGGTGTGTAATAAAATAAGCAGCATAGTGTATTGTTTTCATCATATTGAAAGCCGGTTGGCTTTTGCTGGTTCACATGCATGTAGCCAAAATCAAAATTCAAATCCTTCGTTTAAGTTTTATTCATTTAAAAAATCAATTGGTTCTATGCAAATGCCAATATCAATAACTCTGCAGCTACAATTCTCAGAATCATGGTAATTGGATATACGGTTGCATAAGTGGCTGTTGGAATATCGTTTCCTGCCATTTTTAATGCAAAGGCAAGTGCTGGCGGGTCGGTAGAAGCACCTGCTAATAAACCACAGATTTCAAAATATGTTTTTCTAAAATATTTATGTGCAATAATGCCTACTATTAGCAAAGGCAGCATGGTAATAACGGCACCCATTAATATCCAATACCAGCCACTACCATTTACAAAAGCTTGTGCCAAATCACCACCGCTGTGTAGCCCTACACTGGCTAAGAATAAAGTAATGCCCAGTTCTCTTATCATTAAATTT
>JANMGS010000057.1:0-6280 GCA_031374745.1 Ferruginibacter sp.
TATAAGAATGGTAAATTCAATGTATTCTCAACCGTAGGAGCCAATCATAGAAAGCAATTTCAAGTGATAGATATTAACAGGAAATACCTTAATGCCGCTGGTAAATTGGATGCTATTTTTGACCAACAAGCCACGTTCATTAAAAGCAGAAACAATGTAAATTTTAAAATGGGGGCAGATTATTATGCAAATAAAAAAACGACGCTTGGGGTAGTTGTTAACGGAACTACAGCGCCGGGTTCACAAGATGGAGGCAATACCAGTTATTTAAAAAATGCGTTTGGTAATACAAATTCAATCATACGATCTTCTAGTTTTGATAAGGACGCTTGGAAAAATATAGGAGCTAATTTTAATTTGCGCCATACTTTTGATAGCACAGCGAGAGAATTTACAGTAGATGTGGACGTAATTCAATATAAAAGCAAGCAAAGGCAAAACTTTATTTCTGAGAGTTTATCGTCCCAATGGGTTTTAGATTCCTTGGAAGAATTACAATCAGAACTTCCTTCTAATATAAAAGTGTTTTCCGCAAAAGCAGATTATGTTCATCCTTTTAAAAGCGGTTTGAAAATAGAAACCGGTGTAAAAACAAGTATAGTTAATACCGATAATTTTGCAGGTTATTTTAATGTAATAGCCGGTGCAAAAGTGGTAGACAATGAAAAAACAAATCATTTTTTATACAATGAAAATATAAATGCTGCTTATATAAATGCTAGCAAAGATTATAAGAAATGGAATTTGCAAGCTGGACTTCGTTTTGAAAATACCAACTACAATGGCAAACAGTTTGATAATCCAATAAGAAAAGATTCTACCTTTAAAAGAAGTTATTCGGGACTGTTCCCAACGATGTTTGCAGGTTATAAAGCAAACAATAAAAATGAATTCAGTTTTTCTTATGGCAGAAGAATTTCTAGGCCCGATTATGAAAGCTTAAATCCATTTGTTTTCTTTATAGATAAATACACTTACGAAGCTGGTAATCCTTTTTTGCGCCCTATGTTTACCAATGTATTTGAGTTATCGCACACATACAATAAATTTTTGACTACCACCCTAAATTATACGCATAGTAAAGATATGTTTAACGAGTATTTTGAGCAAGCAGGATATGCTACCATCGTAAAACAAAATAATTATGGAAGTATAGATGATTTGTCGCTTGCTGTAAATGCAGAATTGCAGCCAACAAAATGGTGGACATTGCTACCTTATGCGGAGTTTAATTACAATGCGGTAAATTCTACTTTGAACAACTTTACCCTAAAAACAAGCAATGTTGGTTTTAATACAAATGTGAACAATCAATTTAAATTTAACAAAGGCTGGGGTGCAGAGTTATCGGGCTTTTACAGGTCAAGAATGAAAACGGGCCAATTTGATATTGCGGACATGGGGCAAGTGAGCATGGGAGTATCTAAACAAATATTAAAGAAAAAAGGAAGTTTAAAATTGAATTTTTCGGACATGTTTAACTCTGGACAACAATCGGGTACAGTTTATATACAAAATACAATCGCCTCTTTTTTACAGGTAAGAGATAGTAGAAACATTCGTTTGACGTTTAATTATCGTTTTGGAAAGCCATTTAAAGCAAAACAAAGAAAATCGGGTGGGGCAGGCGAAGAGCAAAATAGGGTAAAATCGGCTGGCTAATAAAACAGAATGAATAATTGTAAAAAAAGCAGTTCCAATGGGAGCTGTTTTTTTATTATTTAACTAGTGTAAGTTTTTTATCTTTACAAAAACAAACTATTATGCCATCATTTGATATAGCTAGTAAAGTAGATTTACAAACACTAGATAACGCCATTAATGTTGTAAGCAAAGAAATTAAAAATCGATTTGATTTTAAAGGGGCTCATGTAGTAATAGAGCTTAACAAAAAAGATTTTAAACTCGGTTTAGAAGCGGACAGTGAAATGAAATTGGATCAGATAAAAGATGTACTTATTAGCCGCAGCATGAAACAAGGTCTAGCAGCAGAAGTGTATGATTTTAGCAAAGAGCCCTTTCCCAGTGGAAAAGTGACCAAGCAAGAAGTACTGGTGCGCAATGGCATAAAGCAAGAAGATGCCAAGAAAATTGTAAAACTAATAAAAGACAGAGGGTTAAAGGTACAAGCTGCTATTATGGATGATATAATACGTGTTACTGGAAAAAAGATAGACGATTTGCAAGAAGTAATACAGGATAGTAAGAGCTGGAATATAGGATTGGCTTTGCAGTTTGTGAACATGAAAGACAAATAGAATAAATAGTAATTGCTTATAAATCAGGATATAATGCATTTTCTATGAACTACAACAATTTAGGACTTTTGGCTTTATTTAAAAATGGAGCAGTGTCTAAATAGTGTTGTAAACCTTTAGATAGTACATTTATTTTGAGATTACCAATTAAGGTTGACTATCCCAGTAACATTTATTAATGCAGCCTACTTTGGTTTCTAATAAAAATAGCCCTACATTTGCAATCTTAAAATAACAAGCATGGCAAAATCCATGCAACAAAAACATACAAATGAAAAAAGAACTTCACCCAAAGAACTACAGAATGGTAGTGTTTAAGGACATGAGTAATGGTACAACCTTCCTTAGCAAATCTACCGCTGCAACAAACGAAACAATCGTTTTTGAAGAAGATGGTCAAGAATACCCAGTTATTAAATTGGAGATTTCTAACACATCGCACCCTTTTTACACAGGTAAAAATGTATTGGTAGATACTGCTGGTCGTATTGATAAATTTAATAAGCGTTTTGGTAAGAAAACTCCTGTTACTGCTGCTCCAGTAGTTGCAGAAGCCACAGAAACTGCAGAATAATATCGCAATAATTTTAATAAAATGGGTCTGTCTCTTCTAATGAGGCAGACCCATTTTGGTTTATTGCATGTCGCAATTGGTTTGAATTTTTCTTGCATATTATAGGAATAATCCTAATTCACTTTCTACACTGAAGCCATTTGTTTCTTTAGATACGACTGACTTTATTTTTCGTTCAGCAATTTGTAATTCCGATGCAATTTTATCAGCAAATTGTTGAGCAATATTGTCTAATGTACTAGGCTCGCTATCAGCCATTGTTTCCGGTTCTACCAACGAATCATTGTTGTTTTTAATTGAAAGTGCAATTGCGCCCCCAATAGCAGCTCCTACAACTATAGCTAGTATTATTTTTGATTTGTTCATTCGTTACAATTTCTTTTTGCTTTTCAAAAATGATGCCATGCTCAAATGCACTTATTTTAATTGTTGCAAAGCCACAGCTATTTTTTCAAATAATTCTTCATCCGATATTTCTTTGGCTACAAATGCTTGCCCAGTAATCTGCTCATACAATTCTATATATCTATTGCTAATGGTTTGTATCTTTTCATCAGTCATTTCGGGAATAGTTTGTCCTTCTTTGCCCATAAAATTATTTTCTATCAGCCATTCTCTTACAAATTCTTTACTCAGTTGTTTTTGTTTTTCGTTATTCGCTAAACGATCTTTAAATCCATCTGCATAAAAATACCTAGAGCTATCTGGCGTATGAATTTCATCCATCAAATAAATTTCATTTCCAATTTTTCCAAATTCATATTTTGTATCTGCTAAAATGAGTCCTTGGTTTGTAGCCAATTCTTTTCCTCTTTCAAATAATGCCAATGCATATTTTTCTAAAATAGCCCATTCATCCTCTGTACACAATCCTTTTGCAACGATGTCTTCTTTGCTAATATCTTCGTCGTGACCTTCGGTTGCTTTGGTAGATGGTGTAATTATTGGTGTAGGAAAAAAGTCGTTTTCTTTCATACCATTTGGCATTTTTACACCGCATAATATTCTTCCACCATCTTTGTATGTTCGCCATGCATGGCCGGTAATATTGCCCCTTACAACCATTTCTATTGCAAATGGATGGCATCTTTTTCCAATACTGGCATTAGGAGCAGGTGTTTCTATTAGCCAATTTGGACAAATATCCCTACATTTCTCAAGCATATATGCAGCGATTTCATTTAAAACTTGCCCTTTATAAGGTATAGGGCGAGGAAGAATTACATCGAAAGCAGAAAGACGATTACTAGCTATCATTACTAAAATATCGTTTCCAATGCTGTATACATCTCTTACTTTTCCTTTATAGAAATTCGTTTGATTCTCAAATTTATAGATTGCCATGCTGCTAAATTAGACCGTAGTTTTTTAATAATAGAGCTTCGTTAAATATAAATACTAACAATAAGTTAAAAAATAAAATTTTATTAAAGCATAACTATGCTTATTTTGCCGTCAAATTCTAAACGAAAACAATGCATATGAGAAAGTTCACAAGCTATTTGGTTACCATGGTTCTAGCTAATATCTTAACGATAGCAGCTTTTGCACAAAATGTAACCATTAGCGGTACAGTAAAAAACAGCGTATCTGGCGAGCAGTCTCCAGCCGTTTCAGTAACAATAAAAGGCTCCACCATAGGAACTTTTACCAATGATAAAGGTAATTTTAGCATTATTTCAAAATCTTTACCTATCACTTTGGTATTTTCTTCTGTAGGCTATAATAACCAGGAAGTAACCGTAACAAGCGCAACCCAAAAAGTTTTGGTAAGTTTCGTTCCTAATAATGCCTTAGGTCAAGAAATTGTTGTTTCTGCCACTCGTGTTTCACAAAAGATATTGGAATCGCCTGTATCTATTGAGAGAGTAAATGCTACGGCAATACGAAATGCACCAGCTGCAAACTTTTATGATGTGGTTTTGGCTTTAAAAGGAGTAGATGTAACTACATCATCTTTAACTTTTAAAACGCCTACTACTCGTGGTTTTAATAGCAGTGGTAATGCTCGTTTCAATCAATTGGTAGATGGTATGGACAATGTGGCTCCAGGTCTAAATTTTTCTGTGGGTGCTATTATCGGCATAAGTGAGTTAGATGTTGATAACATTGAATTACTAGCGGGTGCATCTTCTGCTTTGTATGGACCCGGCGGTATGAATGGTACCTTGTTGATGACAAGTAAAAACCCTTTTAAATACCAAGGTTTATCATTTTTGGTAAAAACGGGTATAATGCATACGGATAAAAGACAAAGAAATGCTGCACCATATTACAACTGGAATGTAAGGTGGGCTAAGAAAGTTTCTGAGAAATTTGCATTTAAAGCAAACGTAGAATTTATTCAGGCCAAAGATTGGTTAGGTACAGATGAAAGAAATTATAGAAGAGTAGGTACTACGGGTGGAGTAATAGCTGGCGATAGATTAACAGATCCTAATTATGATGGTGTAAATGTGTATGGTGATGAAACAACTGTAGATGTTTCTAAAAACATTTTTGCAGCAGTTGCGCAAAGTTTACCAGGTGCAGCAAATTTCATTGCAGCAAATGGTTTAAATGACCCAAACAACCCAATTAATGTTTCTCGTACAGGATACACAGAAAAAGAAGTTGTAAATCCAAACACGGTAAACTTTAAAATGTCTGGCTCTATGCATTACAAAGTTTCTGCCAATACAGAAGCTGTGATTGCTGGTTATTGGGGTACTGGAAATACCATTTACACAGGTAGTGATAGATATTCTATTGTGAATTTTAAAATGGGGCAGTATAAAGTTGAATTGAACAATAAAAACTGGTCATTGCGTGCTTATACAACACAAGAAAATTCTGGAGAAACGTACAATACAACCGCTACTAGTAGATTGTTTAATGAAACATGGAAAGCTTCACCTACTTGGTATGCACAATATGCTTACAAATATTTAAGCGATAGAATGAATGGCGTAAACAATTATGATGCACACATTGCAGCGAGAAAAGTAGCAGACGTTGGTAGACCTGCAGCAGGAAGCGAGGCATTTAGAACCGCTTACGATGCAATACGTAAAAGACCTATTTCTCAAGCTGGTGGACGCTTAGTAGATGCAACAGATTTATACAACTATGAAGGAAATTATAATTTAACCCATGTTACCAAAGATTTTGCTGATATTTTGGTGGGAGTTAACTACAAAAAGTTCGTATTAAACTCTGCTGGAACATTATTTGCTGATTCTACAGGTTCAATTAGTGTTGATGAATATGGAGGGTACATACAAGCAACAAGAGCTATAACGGATAGGGTGAAATTAACGGCATCTGGAAGATATGATAAAAATCAAAATTTTAAAGGTCGATTTACACCAAGGGTTACAGCTTTAATTAAATTGAAGGAAAACAACAACGTTCGTTTATCATTCCAATCTGCTTATCGTTTTCCTACAAACCAGCAGCAATGGATAAA
>JANMGS010000134.1:0-4458 GCA_031374745.1 Ferruginibacter sp.
CAGCATTAATTTGGTAGTCTACTTGATAAGCAATAGGTCCATCCGATGCAATCCTTATTTTGAAGCTGTCTATTGAATTGTAGCTAACATTTTTTCCGTTGGTAGATTGTAATTGAAAAGTTAGAAATTTATTAGCTGTAATACCAGCCGATGCTGTGGTTGTAGAAAAACTATTGGCTCCCCAAAAACCATTAGAAATTGAACCTGAAGACAATGTAGTACCCGATCCCCTTGTTAAACCTGTGACAGCCACAAGGTCTGTTGCTATTGAAGTAGGCATGAAGTTGGTTACAGCCTGTCCTCCTCCTGTAAGTGCAGAAGTGTTCCAAGAAACAATTTCGGAGAAAGGGCTTCTAGTGTCTACTATATTTGTTGCAATTGCAGGTGTTGAAACATGGTCTTTATAAAATTGCCCAAGGGGTGTCAAAACGCCATTTATTGCTTCAGGAGAATGATCCTCAAAAAAATAAGAATATCTTTCAACTTGAGGATTAGATTCTAACCAAGGCAAAGCCAAGGCCATAAAAGCTTGGTGAACTGCAGTGGGTCTGTTAACATTGCAATTAAATTCAGTAATCCAAATTGGCTTTTTATATAGATTATAAGCAGCTGTTACATAATTTTTAAACCTAGTTAACACTCCATTTGGGTCTGGATTTGCATTGTTTGTTGAAAGCCAGTTACCCCAATCATACCAATGAACGGCAACATAATCTACACGTAGGGTATCTCGTTTTGCTCTATTCATAAATTTAAGTAACCAATCATTGTATTCCCCTTCTGTTGTTGCTGGGGATCCCATACGATAACCTGTACGTAGTAACCTCTTATAAAGAGAAGCACCATTATACCATGTGATATTACCCTGCCCTATCCCATCAGGTTCATTAAAAGTAAGTAGAGAAGTGATACTAGGTTTAGCTATGTAATCATCTATTTTAGCTTCTGTATCTACCCAATTTTCATCCCAAGCCATGAGTGTGTATTCTCTGCCTAAGGCTGAATTATCATTGACACCCCAGTCGTAAAACCAACTTACATTTAATAATGCTGGCGTTAAATCAATGGGGGTACAAGACCCTTTTTTGAGTACACTTGTAATGGGCAATACACGTATAAACGAAACTTTATCCTGTAAAGAAAAAGCAAGGTTTACTGTTACATTGCTTGTTGTAGCCACATAACAAAAACTCTCTCCTGATCCATTTTCATTCTCGGCTAATACTGCTTGAAAACCTTGGCTAAGAGTTATGGATTTTATACCATTATTCAAACCACCTGGAATGGTAGCCCCTTTGTATACAGTATTGGATACACATGTAGCATTGGTGCCTGTTTGGTTATAGTTTTGATGTATAATCAATTGGGCATTTAATTGACTGCTAAATGCTAGCAGGATAAGGTATTGTACTATTTTTTTCATTTTTTTATTTTAATAATTTTTTTATTACAATATTTTTGAACCCATTTCTACAATCATTTATTTTTAATAAAAAGCGGTGTATAAAGCTGCTAAAATGCCTACCACGATTATCGTACCCACGAGAAATGAAGGGCTCAACTTAAACATTTTGCTGTCGATTTCAAGTCCGTTTGTTTTAACACCTCTCCAGTTTTCATACCAACTAATAAGCACCATGCCTAATACGCAAATCGCAAAAACAAAGCCCATCCTGTCAATAAAAGGAATTTCAAAAACACCTTGGTCATTTGCTTTTGCAAAGCCAAATTGTTCTAAAAAAGAAAGGTTCATAAAGCCAGGTAAAAATTTAAAGAACAGAGAAAATGCAAAACCGCCAATGGTTGCAAAGAGTGCTGCATTGGAGGTGGTTTTTTTCCAGAAGAATCCTAAAATAAACATGGCAAAAATACCTGGGCTCACAAAGCCTGTATATTCTTGGATGTATTGAAAGCCGCCTTTTTTATCAATGCCCAGCAAGGGAGCAATTAATACACCGAGTATCATGGCAACTACTACCGCAATTTTTCCTACCTGCACCATTCGTTTTTCATCTGCATCGGGCCGCAACTTTTTCTTATAAATATCTAAAGTAAAAATGGTGGATATGCTATTGGCTTTACCAGCAAGCGAAGCAACAATAGCTGCTGTTAAAGCGGCAAATGCTAGGCCTTTCAAACCAGCAGGTAATAGGTTTAGTAAAACAGGATAGGCTTTGTCAGGATTTAGTTCGCCATTCTGCAACATTTCGGTTTGGAAATTTCCTTGCTGGTGCAGTACATAAGCAGCAATACCGGGTACTACCACTATCAATGGCATCAGTAATTTTAAAAAAGCAGCAAACAATAAGCCACCTCTTGCTGTAGGCAAATCGGCTCCTAGGGCTCGTTGTGTAATATATTGGTTGCAACCCCAGTAATTTAAGTTCACTATCCACATACCGCCAATTAAAACCGTGAGACCGGGTAAGTCCATGTAGTTTTTGTTCTCTTGTTTAAAAATCATATGAAAATGGTCGCTGGCTTGCTCAGACATTATTTTAAATCCATTCATAACTCCAGTGGTACCAAATTTTTCAGAAACTAAATTCAATGCGAGGTATGTTGTAACCAATCCTCCTAAAATCAAAAAGAACACTTGTATTACATCTGTATATCCAATTACTTTCATTCCACCCAGTGTGATAAATATGGCAAAAATAGCCAACACATACATACACAGCGTTGTGTTGATACCCGAAATACTGTTTATTGCCAAAGCACCTAGGTATAAAATGGAAGTAAGGTTTACCACTACATACAACAATAACCAAAACACAGCCATAATCATGGCGACTGTACCATTATACCGCTTGTTTAAAAACTGCGGCATGGTATAAATCTTATTCTTTAAATAAACTGGTATAAAAAATATGGCTACAACTATAAGTGTGGCCGCAGCCATCCACTCGTAAGAAGCAATGGCAAGCCCCATTTTAAAGCCGCTGCCACTCATGCCAATAAACTGCTCTGCAGAAATATTAGAAGCTATAAGTGAAGCGCCGATAGCCCACCAAGTGAGCGATCCCTCTGCCAGAAAATAATCATGCGAAGCGGAAACGGCTGCCTTCTTTTTTCGGCTGTATATCCAATATCCATAGCCAGTTACAATAACAAAATAGAAAAGGAATACCAGGTAATCATAGGTATGTAAACTGTTCATATTTTGGTTATTTCTTTTATTAAAAACGGAATATTTTTTTTCTGCATACTTTGGTTATTTATAAATGTTTGCCCTTGCCAAGCAAAGGTTGTTTTACACATATTCATATATAGTTTTAAAGTGAATGTTAGAAAGTTCCCGCAACATTTTTGCAGCCACTTCTGCTGTAATATCCCTTTGTGGATTAGCAAGCATTTCGTAACCCACCATAAATTTTTTTACGGTTGCGCTTCGCAACAACGGCGGGTAAAAATGCATATGCCAATGCCATTCTTCATGCGCCCCATCATTTACCGGCGCTTGGTGCATACCTGCCGAATATGGAAAAGAAATATTAAACAAATTATCGTACCTCGTTGTTAATTCTTTTAATATTAAAGCGAAAGAATTCTTTTCATCTTCTGTAAACTGTAGTATATTTTGAATGTGCCGCTTGCTGATAATCATGGTTTCGAAAGGCCATACAGCCCAAAAAGGAACAAGGGCAACAAAATGATCATTTTCTGAAATGATGCGCTCCTGCAACTGCAATTCAAGTTGCAGATAATTGCTTAGTAAACTTCTTTGATTCTTATCATAATATTTCTTTTGCTCGTTGGTTTCCTTAATAAGTTCTAAAGGTATAGAAGAGGATGCCCATATTTGCCCATGCGGATGTGGATTGCTGCATCCCATCATTTCGCCTTTGTTTTCAAATATCTGAATATACTTTATAGATGTATTGCTAGAAAGATCACTGAATTCATTTTGCCAGAGTTCTATCACTTTGATGATATCTGCTTCACTCATCAATGGTAGAGTGAGACTATGGTCAGGTGAAAAGCATATTACCCTGCAAACACCGCTTTCACTTTTTGCCACTAATAAATCATCCACATTTACATTTCCATCTTTTGTTTCGCTAAGTAATGCAGAAAAATCATTGGTAAAAACAAATGAATTTACATAGGCAGGGTTTATAGTTCCATCTGATCGCTTATTACTTGGGCATAGATTGCATGTGGGCTCATAAGAAGGACGCTCCTCATTGGGCAATTCTTCTACCTTACCCTGCCATGGACGTTTCATGCGGTGTGGCGAAACCAAAATCCAATCGCCCGTTAAAATATTTTTCCTCGTGTGAGGATGTTCTTTCAAATCAAACATATTACTCAATTATTTCTGTTCCATTTTCAATAGATGCTATATAAAAACTTAAAGGCAACCCCATTGCTGCATGGTAAGCAGGTTCAATTTTTGCTATGAGTTCGTATATATAATCTTCCTTAACTAAACTAATGGTACAACCTCCAAAACCG
>JANMGS010000135.1:0-1846 GCA_031374745.1 Ferruginibacter sp.
CAATTTAAAAAAAGCGAATTATACAGTTTTATAACTGGAAAAGCGAGTACGGCTATTGCACGAAGGCTGCAAAAGAATTTTAAACTGGCTGGCATAGATATTACGATAGAACAATGGAGTGTGTTGTATCATTTGTGGAAAGAAGACGGACTGAGCCAGCAACAATTGTGCGATGCTACGTTTAGAGACAAGCCAAGCATTACCAGGTTGGTCGATAATCTGGAAAAATTGGGGTTGGTAAAAAGAACAGCGAGCAAAACTGATAGAAGAATAAATAAAATATGTATTACACCTGAGGCACAAAATTTACAGGTTTTGAGCATGGAGGTGGCCAATCAAACATTGAATGAGGCTTTGGAAGGTGTATCAAATGGACAAGTGGAAATAGCAAAGGAAGTTTTGCAGATGGTGTATGATAATTTAAGCAAGTAAATTGTTTGGCGTTTGTTGTTTGGTGTTCGTTTTATATTTTAAAGTTTCATTGATATCAGAAGTTTATCAACACCAAACAACAAACACCAAACAGGGTTTTAACACCAAACAACAAGCTATACTAAATAATAAAATAAATAATCATGAATACTACAACAGTAAACAATGCTTTAAAAGGTGGCGAATTCTTAATCAAAGAAAGCAATGCATTTGAAACCTTTACGCCCGAAGATTTTAATGAGGAACAAGTAATGGTAAAAGATATGTGTATTCAATTTGTGAATACAGAAGTTTTGCCTGTGGTAGATCGGATAGACAAATTGGAGCCTGGTCTTATGCCATCACTCATGGAGAAAGCAGGTGAGCAGGGACTTTTGGGTGCATCTACGCCAGAGGAGTTTGGTGGCTTGGGCAAAGATTTTATAACATCTACTTTGGTAAACGAAGGCCTTGGTGGAGGTTTTTCATTTAGTGTAGCCATTGCTGCTCATACAGGAATTGGCACATTGCCCATTTTATATTTTGGTACCGATGCCCAAAAGCAAAAATACATACCTAAACTCACTAGCGGTGAGTGGAAGGGTTCTTATGGGCTTACAGAGCCAAATGCCGGTAGCGATGCTTTGAGTGCAAAAACCACTGCTGTGCTTTCAGAAGATGGCAAACATTATATTTTAAATGGGCAAAAATGTTGGATAACCAATGGAGGTTTTGCAAATGTATATACCGTATTTGCAAAAATTGACGGAGATAAATTTACGGGTTTTATTGTAGATAGGGATACAGAAGGATTTACCCTTGGGGCAGAAGAACATAAAATGGGTATTAAAGGTTCATCCACTGTTCAATTGTATTTTCAAGATTGTAAAGTACCTGTAGAAAATTTATTGGGTGAAGTTGGTAAAGGACATATCATCGCATTCAATATTTTAAATATTGGCAGACTCAAATTATGTGCTGCTGCCTTAGGCGGAGCAAAAATGGCTTTAGATGCTACAATTACTTATGCCAATACGAGAGAGCAATTTAAAACAGCTATTGCAAATTTTGGTGCCATAAAACACAAATTAGCAGAATGTGCCACACGTATATGGGTATGCGAAAGTGCACTTTACCGTACCAGTAAATGGATAGATGATAAAGAAAATGAATTGGAAGCAGCAGGAAAATCTTATGCAGAAGCACACCTTGCCGCAGCCGAAGAATATGCAATTGAATGTGCAATGCTAAAAGTAGATGGCAGCGAAGTGTTGGATTTTATGGTAGATGAAGGCGTACAAATACACGGTGGCAATGGTTTTAGCGATGAATACATGATTAGCCGTGCATACAGAGATAGCCGCATAAACAGGATTTATGAAGGCACCAATGAAATTAATCGTTTGCTTACGGTAGATATGATGTTAAAGCGTGC
>JANMGS010000139.1:0-1641 GCA_031374745.1 Ferruginibacter sp.
ATCACAAAGCCATCACGATCTTTATCAAAAGGACGGCTAGCCGTTTTTGGGTCGTCATTTCTTTCGCTAAGGGCTTTCATGGCATTAAAACCACCTACACCTGCGGCGCTTACTACCGCTTCGCTTCCACCAGTTACAATAATATCGGCTTTGTTTAACCTTATCGTATCAAAAGCATCTATAATGGCATTGGTAGAGGATGCGCATGCGCTTACAACTGCATAATTTGGCCCACGAAAACCATGGCGCATAGATATTTGCCCTGCGGCAATATCCAATATCATTTTGGGGATAAAAAAGGGATTGAACCTGGGAGTGCCATCGCCACTGGCAAAATTTACGACTTCTTCTTGAAAAGTGATAAGGCCGCCAATGCCACTGGCAAAAATAACACCTACTCTGTCTCTGTCTAGGTTGGTATTTTCTGCTGTTATTCCGGCATCTTTTACTGCTTCATCTGCCGATACCATGGCAAACTGCGTAAAACGATCCATTTTTCTGGCTTCCTTGCGGTCAAAATAAACAGTGGGGTCAAAGTTTTTTACCTCACAAGCAAAACGGGTTTTAAATTTGGAGGCATCAAACTGCGTTATCATATCGCAACCACTTACAGCATCTGTAAGCCCTTGCCAATACTCCCCAACAGTGTTACCCAATGGAGTGATCGCACCCAAACCGGTTACTACAACTCTTTTTAAACCCATAAAATTGCCTGTGAAAGTTAAAAATATCCCTACAGACAAGCTGTAGGGATGGGAAATTACTTAGCGTTCTCTTCCAAATAAGTTACAGCTTGACCAACAGTTGTAATGGTTTCGGCTTGTTCATCGGGAATAGAAATATTGAATTCTTTTTCAAATTCCATGATAAGTTCTACTGTATCTAGGCTGTCTGCGCCTAAATCGTTGGTGAAAGAAGCTTCGGTAGTAACTTCTGCTTCATCAACACCTAATTTATCAACGATAATTTTTTTGACTCTTGTAGCGATGTCTGACATGTTTGTAATATTTAGTTAATACGCTGCAAAAATATACTTTTTCGGAAAAAAACAATCAATTAATAAATTTTGTTCAAATATGTTTTTGCAGCCAAATTATGTTCGTAAATACGATTCGTTCCGTTTTTTGAACATTTGGAGCATTTAATTCAAAAGATGGGTTCTTTAATAATTTAATAGATTAAACACTATCCGTTATCGGGTGCAAAAGAATTTTATGTATGAAATAAACAATGTATGATTTTTAAAGGGTAGATTAAAAGGATATTTCTGTATTTTTCTGTGAATCTGTGGCAATATTTTTTGCCACAGATTCACAGAAAAGCTGTTTTGTATATGATCTTTTAACTAATACACAAATAAATTACAGATATTATGGGTAAATTTTTAGAGGTAAAAGCTTAAAATGAAGAATGAATTTTTAAACAATTTATATTTAATTCTCTAAGGTTTTATATTCCTTGCACCTAATAGCAGCCATTAATATTTTTCAAGATAATACGTAAACTAAAGTTCTTAGCCCTAAAAGCTCGTAACTTTTAGCCAAACAAAACTGTACTATTTGCTAAACGACTTTATAAAGTAGCGTTATCAATGTTGCAAGTAAAACCACTGCATTAGCTAATAAGGCCTTATATTGTTGA
>JANMGS010000147.1:0-5528 GCA_031374745.1 Ferruginibacter sp.
ACTCAAAATAAGCAATTCTTTTTAAAAACATCATTTCAATATACCACTTCAGCTTTTTTGTACCTTATAAAAAACCTATATTATCTTTTGCAAAAAAGACTTTTTTAGTAAAAAAGTAAATTATATTCGCAATAATCTATAAAAAACCTAAAAAAAATCGAATATGAACATTCTCATCATAGGTGCTGGTGGCCGTGAAAATACTTTTGCATGGAAACTGAAACAGAGCCCTTTATGTGACAAAATATTTATTGCCCCTGGTAATGCTGGCACAGTCACTTTTGGTATAAATTTAGATATAGCTGTCTCCGATTTTGAAAAACTTTCCGCCGCAGCAATAAAAAACAACATTGATCTTATTTTGGTAGGCCCAGAGGAACCATTGGTGAAAGGAATAACAGATTTTTTTAACCAAAATAAACTTACCAAGCATATTAAAATAATTGGACCCTCAAAAGAAGCTGCTCAACTAGAGGGTAGCAAAGCATATGCAAAAGATTTTATGAGCAGGCATGGCATACCTACCGCAGCTTATAAAGAATTTGTAGAAGCTGATTTTGATGCAGGATTAGAATACATTGACCAACAAAATTTCCCATTGGTATTAAAAGCAGATGGATTGGCAGCTGGTAAAGGGGTGCTTATCTGCAACAGTAAAATAGAAGCAAGGGCCGAATTTGAACTGATGCTTATCCGTTCTAAATTTGGTGATGCTGGTAAAAAAGTGGTAATTGAAGATTTTTTGCAAGGTATAGAAATGAGTGTTTTTGTACTTACTGATGGAAAAAATTATATACTACTTCCAGAAGCGAAAGATTATAAAAGAATAGGTGAAGGCGACACTGGACTCAATACTGGTGGTATGGGCGCTGTAAGCCCTGTGCCTATTATGACACCAGCTCTAAAAGAAAAAATAATAAAGAAAGTAATAGAACCTACCATTAAAGGACTTCAACAAGACAAGCTGGATTACAAAGGTTTTGTTTTTATTGGGTTAATGATAGACAAAGAAGAACCTTTTGTAATAGAATACAATTGCCGCATGGGTGATCCCGAAACGGAAGTTGTAATTCCTAGAATACAAAACGATTTATTAGAATTATTGAATGCCGCTGCCAATGAAAGCCTAGATAGCATCAGCCTACAAATAGATGAGCAATCTGCCGTAGGTATTGTAGCGGTTAGTGGAGGCTACCCAGGCGATTACGAAAAAGGAAAAGCAATTGACGGACTTAATTCCTATGATATACCAGAAAGTTTGCTCTTTCATTCAGGTACAAAACAAGTGGGAAATAATGTTGTAACCAATGGTGGTAGAGTGTTAGTTGCTGTTTCATTTGGCGAAAATATTACAGAAGCTGCCGAAAAATCTGACTATTTATTGCAACAAATTCATTTTGAAGACATGAAATATAGAAAGGATATTGGCTATGAATTCATGCAGTGAAAGGGTTAAAAACCTCACCCCTTGAACTTCGCTCGTTCTCTTCGCTTTGCTCAAGAACTCCAAAGAAGAGGAAACTGGAAGATTATTGCTAACATCGTTCTCAATCTGGAGGTTGAGTCACTTAGATTTTTGTTTAAACAAAATAGCAGCTAGTCATTTATAAAATATTGAATGTATAATGCTACAAGCTTTGGTGACCTTTTTCTAACACAAATTACCTCCACCTCACTCCCCTAATTGTTGTATGAACTAGGCTAATAAAAAAATGAAATATAGACTAAAAATAAAATACTAAATATGTTAGTATAACCCTTTGCCCTAAAGGATTTGACAAAAAATAAAAACTTAAAAAATATTTCATAAAAAATGAATTTGCACATTGTTAAATGAATAATTTATATCACCTTCGCTTGCAATTCTTATAATTACTTTACCCCTCAACAAAAATGGGCCTTTTTAATTTTTTTACACAGGAAATCGCAATAGATCTTGGTACGGCAAATACCCTAATTATTCACAACGACGAAGTGGTGGTTAATGAACCATCTATTGTAGCTTTGGATAGAAACAATCCTAAACTTTTATTGGCCGTGGGCAAGAAGGCATTGATGATGCACGAAAAAACCCACGAGAGTATAAGAACCGTGCGTCCACTACGTGATGGGGTAATTGCGGACTTTAATGCTGCCGAGCTCATGATTCGTGAGTTTATAAAAATGGTATATCCCAAAAAACCATGGATAGCACCTAGCTGGCGAATGATGATATGCATACCAAGTAGCATTACTGAGGTAGAAAAACGTGCGGTTAGAGATAGTGCAGAGCAAGCTGGCGCAAAAGAAGTATATTTAATACATGAGCCAATGGCTGCTGCCCTTGGTATTGGAATAGATGTAGAAGAACCTGTGGGGAACATGATCATTGATATTGGTGGTGGAACAACCGGCATAACCGTAATTGCTTTGGCGGGTATTGTATGCGACCAAAGTATAAGGGTAGCGGGAGATGAATTTACGGCAGACATTATGGAAGCGTTGCGTCGCTATCACTCTTTGTTAATAGGTGAGCGTACGGCTGAGCAAATAAAAATTCAAGTTGGTGCTGCCATGAAAGATTTGGATAACCCTCCTGATGACATACCGGTAAATGGAAGAGATTTGGTAACGGGTATACCTAAACAAGTAATGGTAAGCTATCAAGAAGTAGCAGAGGCATTGGATAAAAGTGTTTTTAAAATTGAAGAAGCTATATTAAAAGCTTTGGAAACTACTCCACCAGAATTAGCTTCAGATATTTATCGCAGAGGGCTTTATCTTACAGGCGGTGGAGCTTTGTTAAGAGGGCTTGATAAAAGAATAGCGGCTAAAATAAAATTACCCGTGCATGTTGCCGATGACCCACTAAAGAGTGTAGTAAGAGGTACAGGTATTGCATTGAAAAATTATGATAGATATCCGTTTGTGATGAGATAATAAACGGATGGTTTCTCATAATACGAATTAGAATTAAAATGGTCGGTGGGACACCGGCCACGGCGGTTCACCGCTGTTCGTGTCCCACGAACAGTAAATATAACATCAACCTGCCAACTTATATACATTACCGGTGCGTAACATCTTCCTTTTTATAAGGCGCTATTCCAACTTTCTTGTTTTCCTGTTTTTACAGGTACTTAGTATTTATTTTATCGTTAGCTATAATAAATACCATCAAGCTGCTTTTGGTAATACCATGAATAAGTTTACTGGCAGCATCAATAAACAATATAATAAAGTAGAATATTATTTTCAACTCTCTCGTACCAATGACTCACTTGTAAAAGCCAATGAGGTTTTATACAACAAGCTTCGCAATAACTATAATATTCCAGACTCGGCTAATAAGCTCATGGTAGACACCGTAAGAATAGATTCCATATTAACCTACAGAAAATTTAATTACATAAGTGCAAAAGTAGTTTCCAATAGTTTTTCTTCTCAAAGTAATTATATAGTGATAACGGGCCCAAATGTAAAATACTTTACAAAAGACATGGGCCTTGTAGGTGTAAACAACGATGTTGTAGGTGTAATAACAGAGGTAGACGGCGATTATGCAGTAGCCATGAGTTTGTTGCATAAAGATAGTCGCTTAAATGCCAAACTATTTAAAGGTAATGGGGAAGCAGGAACATTGAGTTGGAATGGAGAAAGGCCCAATATTTTATCGCTCAGCAATATTTCTCAAAGTGCCAAAGTAGCCGTAGGAGATTCTATTGTTACAAACGTAAGTGGTTTTTTTCCTAAGGGTCTGCTTATTGGGAGGGTTATAAGTGTAAAGCCCGAAAAAGCCAATAATAATTTTAAGATAGCCGTAAAAACTTCCGTAGATTTTTACAATCTCGAATATGTATATGCCATACAAAGTGTAGATGCCGCTCCAATAAAAAAAATACTGGAAAAAGTAAAAGCCACAGCAAATAAATGAGTGTACTTGTAAAAAATATATTGAGGGCGATTTTATTTATGCTGGTACAAGTTTTTGTGCTAGATAGGATTCACTTGCACCAGATGGTAACACCCTATTTGTATTTCCTTTTTGTACTTTGGTTGCCTTTTAAGATGACCCGTACCTGGCTAATGCTTATTGCATTTGTATATGGTTTCATTTTAGATAGCTTTCAGCACAACCCTGGTTTTCATGCAGCGGCATGTGTGCTCATTGCATACATAAGGCCTTTTCTAGTAAATATTTTTATACCCCAAGAAGGTGCAGATACAAATTTTGAAGAACCTTCTATAAAAAGTATGGGAGGCCTTTTACCTTATGCCATTTTTATGGGTGTACTAAGTTTATTCCACAATGCGTGGTTATTTCTATTGGAAGCCTGGCAGTTTGGTAATTTTTGGTATTTTATCGTAAAGACAGTTTTATCTACAGTAATAAGCATACTATTAATAATTATTACAGAGCTAATATTTGTAAGGAAACAAAAGTTTAGGACGAATACGGTTTAAGAAATTACAAATCTATAATTTCAAATTACGATTAACTTGTAAATAAAATGTCTGTTTTTAATCAAAGTAGAAAAAATGTAGTAATGGTTGTTTTTGTAGCCATGTTTTTAATAATAATTGCACAGCTTGCGCATTTGCAACTTTTTTCGTCTGGATTGAGGCTGCAGGCAGATGCACAAGGTACTTTCCGAAAAGTAATTTATCCAGAGAGAGGAATTGTGTTTGATAGGCATAACAACGCCATTCTTCAAAATACTACTACGTATGATTTGATGCTTACCCCCAATAAATTAAAAGGCATAGATACGTTTGGGATTTGTAGCATATTAGAAATAGATACTGCTCAGTTTAATAAAAAAGTTGTAGAAGTTATTATTAAAAATGGACGTACTAGATCGTCTGTGTTTGAAGCATTGCTTACAGAAGATAAGATGGCGCTGCTCAATGAAAGCATGTATCGATTTGCCCCTGCTTTTTTTATGCAAGAGCGTTCTATGCGCTCTTACCCATATGATGCGGCAGCCAACGTGCTTGGTTATACCTCAGAAGTAGACACCAATTATTTGAGAAAACACAAAGATGAAGGGTATACTCCTGGAGACTATGCAGGATTCACCGGATTGGAGCGGAGTTACGAAAAAGTATTGATGGGTCAACGTGGAATTGAGTTTTGGAAAAGAGACAATAAAAACAGGCTCACAGAAAAATTAGAAAATGGCAAGTATGATACAATACCAATTGCAGGTCAAAACCTGCGCACTTCTTTGGATATCGAATTACAAGAGCTTGGCGAAAAGTTGATGCAAAATAAATTGGGTTCCATTGTTGCCATCGACCCAAAAACCGGCGGTATTCTTGCCATGGTAAGTGCCCCTACTTATCAACCGAAATATCTAACAGGTGCAAATAGAAAAAAGCATTTCTCGGAATTATACATGAACCCGGCTTTACCTTTATTAAATAGAACGGTGAATGCACAATATTCTCCGGGTTCTACATTTAAAACATTACAAGCACTTGTTGGATTACATGAAGGTGTAATTGACCCAAATTTCACGGTAAGTTGCAGTGGTGCTTATTATGGA
>JANMGS010000164.1:0-1551 GCA_031374745.1 Ferruginibacter sp.
GCCAACCCCAAAAATGTATGTAGCTTAATTTATCGCTAAACATCCTTGCCTTGCACAAACGCTGCAAAGAATAATACACTCCCATAAAAATACCATTACCTACAAATGCAAAAATAACTGCATTGGTGTGTAAGGGTCGTAACCTGCCAAAGGAAAAATATTGCGTAATGTTTAATGAAGGAAATACCAATTGTAATGCCACCCATAATCCTACAAGCATACCTACTGCCCCCCAGATTACTGTTGCAAAGGCAAAGTTTCTAACAATCTTGTTATCGTAATAAAATTTTTCTACCTGCATGTTCTATTTTTTAATTGATTTTTGGTTTGTTGTTGAAGGAGGAGTTGGTATTTTGTCATCAAATAGCATTCTGATGGAAGGAGTGTAATCGTCGTCATATTGACCAGATTTTACGCTCCACAAAAAGGCAGCTAAAAAACTGCCCGCTACCAATATGCTTATACCTATTAGGATAAAAAATGCACCCACTTAATTGCTATTTTGTAAGTTTCAAAAGTAACTGAGCACCCATTTTTTTTTAATGATGTGAATCAAAGGGAAATATGACTTTTGTCAGGTTTAAGTTACAAACCTTTATTGCGTGCACTTACAGATGAAAGCAAAGTAGCCAGCAACACAATGCTGATGCTGCTTGCCGGCATTAAGATAGCAGCAACCATGGGCGAAAGTTTACCCTGCACCGCAAAGGATAATCCTATTATATTATACAAAATTGATATAACGAATATTGTTGTCACTACTTTTTTGCCAGATTTTGCAAAGGCAATAAACTTATCTAGCAATTGTACATTTTCGCCATCCAAAATAGCATCGCATGCGGGCGAAAACTGTGCGGTATTATCACTTACAGCTATCCCAACATTGCTTTGCAACAATGCGCCTGCGTCATTCAAACCATCGCCCAGCATTAAAACATGCTTTTTATAATATTGAAGGTTTTTTACAAAATCGAGTTTTTGTTGGGGAGATTGTTCAAATTTGAGTACCGTATTTTTTGAAAAAACCTTTTGTAGGTTTTCCCTTTCTGCATCATTGTCTCCAGATAAAAGCTGCAGTTTCAATTTATTTTTTTCAAGATTATATATCAGTTGAGGAATCCCATTCCTGTAGTGGTTGCTTACCTCAAATCGGCCCATAAAAACATCGTTTATCAATACCAAAACATTTGTTCCAGCATGGATGGATAAATAATCATCGTTAAATAGCCGAATGAAACTGTCAGATCCAATTTTTATTTGTAACCCTTCTACAGTTGCTTCCAACCCTTTACTAGTATATTCCCTGAAATTTTGTACAGTAGGGAGTGCAGCATAGGCTGCAGGAATGGATGATTCAATTATTTTGCTCAATGGATGGGAAGATTGTCTACAAATTGCTTTTACCGCCAACAGTTCTTTATTTGTTAATGGCGTACCATGATAAATAACGGAAGATTGGTGGTTTTGTGTAATGGTGCCCGTTTTATCAAAAACAATGCTATCCACTTTTGCCATGGATTCTATTACACTGGCATTTTTTAGAAACAATTT
>JANMGS010000170.1:0-1623 GCA_031374745.1 Ferruginibacter sp.
GAACGATGATTTTAATACAGCAAGGGTATTGGCAAATATGTTTGAGTTGGTACCAATTATCAATTCTATAAAAGATGGATTGATACCAGTAGGTGCAATAACGGAAACTACATTTGACTTATTGCAAGAAAAAATGAAAGCCTATTTAGAAGATGTGTTTGGCTTACAACAGGCCACAGAAGCCGGCAATGAAAAACTTTCTTCGGTTATGGAATTATTGATAGAAATAAGAAAAGAAGCAAAAGCCAAAAAAGATTTTGCTACTTCCGATAAAATAAGAACCCAACTTTCTGAAATGGGCATACAAGTAAAAGACGAAAAGGATGGAAGCGTAAGTTGGAGTATTTAAAAATCATTTTACAAAAGGAAACCACTTTTACGAGTGGTTTTTTTATGCCTTTTATTTTTTGAAAGCAAAAAATTTACAGTTCACGAAAAAGAATATACGGTTCACTCCTATTGGTAAAATAATTTCTGAGTATGGCTTTTACTTTACATTAAAATTAAAAGACATGAAAATAAATCAAAAATTACAAAGTCTGTTTATAGTAACAGCATTGGGTGCTATGTTTACTCTATCTTCTTGTAAAAAAGATGACGATGATGTACCGCCCCCACCACCAATAGTTACGCCCACCGTTGTAGGAGTGGCGCAAGCAGATACTACATTTTCTATATTGGTAGCGGCAGTTACCAAAGCCAATCTAGCTGGTACGCTTTCAAATACTGCAGCAAACTTTACAGTGTTTGCGCCCACCAATACAGCTTTTAGGAATGCTGGTATTACACCGGCTGTAATTACCGGATACACCCAGGGACAAGTTGATACTATACTAACTCCGTTACTTAATTATCATGTACTTGGTGCAAAAGTATTATCAACTGGGGTGCCTGTGACCGATACAGTAAAGACCCTCAATGGTAAAAATTTGTTTGCCTCTAGGAATGCAAATGGTGTATTTCTAAATGGTATTAAAGTAGCAACAGCAGATGTAAATGCAAGTAATGGCGTGGTACATGTTATTGGTAGCATATTAACACCACCTACAAGAACAATAGCTCAAATAGTAATTGCAAGTGCAACTGCTCCAACTCCTGAATTTTCGCTATTACTGGCTGCTGTTTCTAGAGCTGGCTTAGCGGGAGTATTATCTGGAGCTGGTAAATTTACTGTGTTTGCTCCTACTAATGCAGCATTTACAGCTTTGGGAGCACCATATAATTCTGCAGCTACTATTGCAACAGCTGACTCTGCTACAGTAAGAAGAATAGTTTTGGCACATGTGCTGGGTACCAATGTGTATGCAGGAGATTTAATAGCAGGCGCTACAGCCAATACTGCAAATCCGCTTGCAGCAGTAAGCCCCCAACAAACATTAACAATTGGGCTTACACCAGGGCCAAATGTTAAAATAACAGGTTCATCTGCTGCAGTATCAAATATTGTAACAACACCTACTCCTTTGTTTAACATTACCGCTACCAATGGAGTAATACACGTGATTGATAGGGTGTTATTATAACATATTCCTTTAAAAACCAAAAAATCGAAGCACCAACGGCAGACTACCATTTGTTAATCCGTTGGTGCTTTTTTAGTATTTTACAGCATGTTTCAACACA
>JANMGS010000178.1:0-6114 GCA_031374745.1 Ferruginibacter sp.
TGGTTTGTACTGTCATTTCCTGCAAAAATTGTTAATACCTTATCACCCATTAAGCCATCGGAACCAATACTAGCTCTAGCAGTCGTACTGATAAATTTCTGCACTTCTTTCTTTAAAACCAATTTCACCATTACTGATGTATCGGTGAGTAATTCAATGCCATCTATGGTGCCAATATTAATTCCAGAAAACCGGACATTGTTTCCAACTTTTAAACCGCTTACTGTTTTAAATTTGGTTTGTAGTCTAAATGTATCGCCAAACAAGTTTTTTTGTTTACCAATAAAATAGATGGTTCCTACAAAAAGTACCAATCCGATTACAACAAACATTCCCAATTTCCAAGTAGCTCCTGATTCTTTATTCATAATATTTTTTTTTATTTTATTAAATGAAAAATGACCGTACCCATTCATCATCACTTTTCTCTAAGGATTCATAAGTGCCCTCAGCAACTATTACCCCTTCTTTTAGTATTACAATTCTATCACCGGTTAGTTTTGCACATGCCATATCATGTGTTATGATGATAGAAGTAGTCTTATATTTTTTTTGCATAGATAAAATCAGTTCACTTATTTCCCTTGATGTTATTGTATCCAATCCAGTAGTAGGTTCATCATACAAAATAATATCTGGTTTCAAAATAAGGGTACGAGCCAATCCAATTCTTTTGCGCATGCCACCCGATAATTCTGAAGGCATTTTATCAACAGCTTCTAATAATCCTACACTTTCTAAAATTTCGTTTATGGATTCATCTATTTCTGTTTGTCCTATTTCTTTATTGTGACGTTTTAAAGGAAATTCTAAATTTTCCCTAACTGTCATAGAATCGTACAAGGCAGCATTCTGAAAAAGGAATCCGATCTTTATCCTTATTTTATTTAATTCCTTTTCACTCAAAGTAGTAATGTCAGTACCAAATACCTTAATTTCGCCGGCATCTACTTTTACAAGGCCAACTAAACATTTTATCGCAACAGATTTGCCTGAACCTGATTTACCTAAAACCACCAGGTTTTCCCCTTTTTTTACGTGCAAGTCTACACCTTTTAGTATATCGTTTGTACCAAATGACTTATGCAAGCCTTTAATGTCGATTGCGAATTCGAGGCTATCGCTTTGTGTAATATTTTTTGGTTTGAGCGTTTCTATATTCATCTAAAAATTAATAAAAAAGATCAGTAATTTGTACAGCCAACATATCTATAATAAAAATGGTAAGCGAAGAAGCTACTACCGCAGCGTTGGCGGCCTTGCCTACACTCTCTGTTCCGTTGGCTGCGTTATATCCTTTGTAGCAACCTATCATGCCAATAAAAAAACCAAAGAAAAATGTTTTTACTGTAGCAGGAAAAACATCAATAAAGTCTAAGGAGTCTAGCACCTGAGAAAAATACCTGAATAGGTTTACATCGCTGTGAATATTTATCCCCACATAACCGCCTAATATTCCTATACCTTCCGCAAATATCACCAACAGTGGTACCATTAATGTTGTTGCCAAAATTCTAGTCACCACCAAATACTTGTAAGGATTGATTGCGGACACTTCCATTGCATCAATTTGTTCAGTGACTTTCATTGATCCTAGTTCTGCGCCTATGCCCGAAGCTATTTTGCCAGCACATATTAATGCGGTAATTACGGGTGCAATTTCTCGTATAAGAGAAAGGGCTACCATACCAGGTAACCAAGATTCGGCACCAAACTGTGCCAATGTTGGCCTGCTTTGCAATGTGAGTACAAGCCCCATTATAAATCCGGTAATGCCTACAAGTGGCAACGACTTATAACCGATAATGTAACATTGCTTTATAAATTCTTTAAACTCGTAAGGTGGTGTTATCAATTCTTTAAAAAACCGACCAGCAAATTGTGTTGCATGACCCGCATCGTAAAAACTATTTTTTAACTTAATTATCAAAATATATTCTTTTGTTTATTTACTTATTGAAACGAATAGCGTTCAATCTTTTGATGCGCATAAAAGCTGATTTTAATCCCATCAATTGTTCGTCGATTATATTCGCTATTGAATTATTATACAAAAAATCTTTTAAAAATTCATGGTGCATCCTTTGAAAGAAATTTTCGCAATTTTCGCAAAAAGTCAAAATTTCATTGCCTTTGGTGACAGGATTTGTATCAATAGAAACTGCTGTTAGGTCTTCCGTTAAATCCGTAAAATCTACTGCAGATATCATAATATTCAACTGCTTCCGTTCGGCCTTCAACTCATCTGCATACTGGTTACTTTCAACTGCAAACAAACGCATGGCGTTCTTTAGATTTTCATTGTCTATTTCGTCTGCAATCATCTCAACTTTTCCTGAAAGTTGTTTCAAAGACGCTATCATGGCAGCAAATTTGTCCTCTATATTATTGAGCTTGTATTCCATAAAGAAATTTTTAAGAAAAGACAATAAAGAATTTTAAACTAATTGTTTTTTTTGCCGAACCGCATTGCCACAAAAACTACTATAGCAACTATAGCCACCACTATAAAGATACCAACACCCATTCCGGCTTTAAAAATACCTGCAATGGCACTGCAAGAAGATAAAAACATGCTCAAAGCCATCATAATTACAATCTGATAATGCAAAACCTTTTTCATAAATTATTTTTGTTTGAATATGTCAACTACATATATTTATTAAATTATTGCTATTTAAATTTTAGTAAAAAAAAAGTATTATTAGATATCATTTTAATACTATCGTTCATATTAAATTTTTGAGATGATTTTTTTTCATTTCGTAAATTATTTGGTAAAGGCTCCTCTACCAACTTAGTATTATTTTCTTCTGTACTAGCTTTCGTAAGGTTTGCCACTGGGTAAGTAAACAATAAAATGAGTAATCCTAGATTGTACAGTAAGGATGTTTTATTAGCCAAAATATTTTTCATGAAATTCTTTTACAGTAAAAATTATACTTTATCAAAGTTGACTATAATTCGTTAATTACTTATTACACAAAATCAATAATAGTTTTCATTATTCACAGATGTATAAAAAAAAACGTTCCAATTACTTGAAACGTTTTTTAATCTAAAACCAAACCTTATTTTTTAGCATCTTTATTCTCTTCACCTTTTGAACCGCCTCTATGAGTTGCTTTTATTGTAGCAAATCTTATTTTTAATCCTGCAATTTCTCTATTATCTGGACCAGACAAATCTTTTTCAACTACGTTTTTTCTTGTATCAAGGGCTTCATATAAAACTTTAATTTCGTCCCAATCTTCACGAGAATAGTTACTTTTATTTTCGGCAACATTGTTTACAAAGTTCTTGTATACACCTAAAATATTGGCTGCTGTTACATATTCAAACTTCATATCCGCACCTATTTTACCCTCTCCAAATAGTCTGTTTCTAAGTGCCATTCTATAATCGGGGGCTGTTGCCATTTTATTCTTATCTTTTTCTGCTTGCAGCTCTGCTTCAGTTGTTGCTACTTTTGTTTGGGAAGAAGCTTCTTGCTCCTTCAGCCTTGCTTCGTAATTGGCTTTTAATGTAGCATATTTTGCTTTACTAGCTTCCATTTTTTCTTTGTCAGCAGCTTCTAGTGTTGCAGCATTTTTTTCTGCTTTCATTGCTCTTTCTTGGTAGCCATTATCTAGCGTTGTCCAGTTCTCTACTGTGTACAGGGGAGTACTTTTTTCTACAGAATCTACATACATAGAAAGGTTAGTTGCATCCATTTTAGCTTCATCGGTAGCATTATTCTTGCAAGATACAAGCCCCATAAATACGAAGGCAGTAAAAATTAAATTTGATTTTTTCATTTATTTTATTTGTTTATTGTTAAAGAATTTTTTTATTAAGAATTTTATTTTTTAGGCTTCATCTTTTGTAGTTCTTATTAAAGTTATACCAGCAATGAAAAACACCACGCCAAGTACGGCGTATATGATCAGCCCTTTATAATCTCCACTTTTGATATTGCCATTTGTAAATATTACCGCCGCATAAATAAGACCAGCTATTCCAAGCAATGTAAGCAGCGCACCGAATATTCTTTTTAAGTTCATATTAATTGTTTTAGTTTGTTTAGAGCTTTATATTGGATATTGATCCAAAAATGCCAAATACTTTTAGCAACCATACTATTACTGCTATAACAGCAACAATATTCAGAATGCTTTTTATATTGCCATCCATGGGAATAAATCTATTAATCACATATAGTAATACTCCAACAATTATAAGTACTATGAAGATATTCAGTAAAGTCATGTTTTTTGTTTTAGATGGTAAAGGTGCATTGATTTAGAATATTTGTTGTTATACAATTGTTGCAATTACTTGTAAGATTTACATATGGTTATTCTGCATTTCTACCACAGCAGGTAAATATCCGGTTGTTAATTTTCAAAGTTTAGTGGCTTATAAATTGAATTTTATTTCACTTCGCAAATATCTCAGCTTCCAGTTTTTTATCTAAATCATATAAGTCGTTTCTAAAATTCAATACTCCTTTGCTATCTACCCACGATGTGAAGTAAACAATATATACAGGAACAGTTGGTGTTAATTTTATGGGTGTTTCTATATTTGTTTTCCAAATCGTTTCTATTTTTTCAATATTCCAATCTTTTTCTTTTCGCAATAAATACAGTGCTAATTTTTGTGGATCTTGTACACGTATACAGCCATGGCTAAACCCTCTTTTTGTTTCTTCAAATAAACTTTTGCTCGGGGTGTCATGCAAATAAATATTATAACTATTGGGAAATAGGAATTTAATTCTACCAAGTGAATTTTCAGGACCAGGTTTTTGTCTTACACCTCCATTGTATCTTTCCATATTGTTTCTAGCCAAATACCTGTTGGTGAGTCTTGGTTTTATTTCTTTTTTATAAATGCTATAGGGCACATTCCAATAAGGATTAAAAACAATTTCAGAAATGTTTCCTTTAAAAATGGTGGTTTGGGAAACAACTTTTCCTACGACAATATTGGTTTCCCAAGCTAATTGATCATCTTCAAAAATATGTAACTTGAACTCAGGTATATTTACAAGTAAATAATCTTTTTCTACGTTTACTGGTACCCATCTCAAGCGTTCCATATTTATCATCATTTGCTTTATACGCAATGCCAATGGCACATTCAATTCAAAAATTGTTTCTTTATCCAACAAGCCATTTTCGGTTAAACCCATTCTGTTTTGAAAATGCTTAATGGCATATTGAAGGCTGTCGGTAAAAATGCTGCTGCTTTCTGCTGTTTGTAAGTCGCCCAGTATTTTTAGTTGTAATTTTATTGTTGGAATAATACTATCATTGTCATTAACCGCTATTACTTTTGTTGGAACTAGTACAGTTGGGTATCTACCACTTTTGTCGATCTCCCTGTATGTTCTGAGTTTTTCTTTTAAGCTTGTGTAATATTTATTTACCGGCTCTACAATAGCTGAACTATCTTCTTTTATTATGATTGATTCGAGTAAGGCTGTATAATCTTTCTTTTTTCTGGGAATATACCATTGTAAATCTTTCGGTTCGTTTGTAATACCAGTAAACACTAAGTTTGCATACTGAAAAAATGTAGTAGTTAGCAATAATTCCAATTGCTCTAAATCTTTCTTTTTTCCCAAAAATTCTTTTTCATTTTCATTAATGTCATCCAATAATGAATCCATTTTTGCATTTATAAATCTATTGTCTGCAAAATCATTTTTATAGTTTCGCAATTGCGTGTAAAAGTTATTAGCTCCTACGGTTAAACCTTTGCTGTTAATCCAGGCAAATTGCATGTCACGCTCTTTGTAAAATCCTGTAACCGCATTTTGTATACTATCATTTACCTTGTTATATTCAAAAAACAAAGGGATGCTATTACTATCTAAAAGTAGATCGTTGTAATTTTCTTTAGAAGATATAGCTGTTATCGATTTTTTCTTATTGCCTTTTGTTTGTTTGTTTTTGCAGGATATGCCCATAGAAAATGCAATTAAGCATAACAGTAGATAGTGCAAACGAGTTAATTTATATTTCATATTTTTTTATTTAAAAAAATGCCCGACAAAATATGCGGGCAAATTCTTATTCATTCCTCCATTTTACGATTCATTCGATTTTATTCAATTTAGATTCCCAT
>JANMGS010000239.1:0-1969 GCA_031374745.1 Ferruginibacter sp.
TACTTTTTTTGTTTTCAAACTCATATACAAATCTAATACTTTTTTAAAACTATTTTGAAGAAGGAAGGTTAAAATTGATTAAAATAAAAAAGACGCCTTACGGCGTCCCAAAAATGCGGTATAATTTTCTCCCGGTCTAAATGGCTCCCATTTCTCATTTTTCAAGCCAAAAATTTCAAATATTGGATTTATTTGTGGCCAATATTTGTTTATTCCCATTTGATAACGACGAGTTCTTGCTGGAGTCGTACCCTGAATAAATACTGCTGCATCCAAGTACACATCAGTAAAATCATAAATAATATTTGCCACTGTAACTAAAACCTTATCTCCATCCCCATTATTACTTACTACGGTATCACTAATTTCCCCAGTCGACTCATCTAAGTCACCAAAACCGAAATTGTAAACGTTCGTTCCCATTGCACTAAATCTGGCCACTTTCTTAATTGTCCCTTTAGGTCCTACACTCTCAAACTCATAGTCTAAGAAAGAGCTGTTTGTGTGATATAAATATTTATCGCTTCCTATCATAATTGCAAATTTAACCAAATACCAGAGGTCAACCGGAAGTTAATTTTTTTCAGTTTATTTGATATTTAACATTTGTCATTTATTAATTGTACAAGCTAATAACAAAAAGTTTTGCAGCAAGTATGAATAAACAAAATAGTTACGGCTAACAACTTTCTCGTCTTGAAATAGATTGTCAGCAAAAAAACCAATATGGATATCAAAACACAAATCACTAAGGATTACACGCCGCTTTTGTTGGTATGTAGGCAATCCCCATCACCAACATTTCCCCAAAAAAAAGAGCCAGCTTGTCCCCAAGCCTGCTCCCTTTTTTTTTCTATCTTTTTATACCAAATCAAACTAATCCAAGTTCATCACTTTGTACCAAGCGGCTACAAAGTCTTTCACAAATTTTTCTTTTGCATCTTCGCATGCATTCACTTCGGCAATGGCTCGAAGTCCGGAGTTAGAGCCAAAAATCCCACACTATCCGTAAAGTTAGCGTACCGCTCTACGGATTTTTAATATAAACTCATTTCTATTTTGTCATCCTTAGAGTCGGCTTCGCCTTAACTCTAGGGATAGATGGGGGTTATAGAATCATCAATATGGATGAAAAAAATATCAGCTCGGCAATAATTTTTTTCCAAAGTATCCCCCAATAAAAAACCGCCTTTTTACAAAGACGGCTTTTTATTACTTACTAACCCCAATTTAAAAATATGTCAGGCTTCTATTCCTCGCCTTTATTTTCTTTTATTTTCTCCCTTATTTTTACTTCTATCTCATCGGCCATGGCTGGGTTATCTACCAACAATTGTTTTACCGATTCTCTACCTTGCCCAAGTTTATCGCCATTGTAGCTAAACCAACTTCCACTTTTTTGTACAATGCCAAGCTCTACGCCCATATCAATAATTTCGCCCACTTTAGAAATACCTTCTCCATAAACAATATCAAACTCTGCAATGCGGAAAGGTGGAGCTACTTTATTTTTTACCACTTTTACTTTTATATGGTTACCTGTAATTTCGTCGCCATCTTTTATTTGAGCCATGCGGCGTATATCCAATCTTACTGAAGCATAAAATTTAAGCGCATTACCACCTGTTGTAGTTTCTGGATTGCCAAACATAACACCTATCTTTTCTCTTAGCTGGTTGATGAATATGCAAATGGTTCCTGTTTTGTTTATGGTGGCAGTAAGCTTTCTCAATGCTTGGCTCATCAACCTTGCATGAAGCCCCATTTTGCTATCACCCATTTCTCCTTCCAATTCACTTTTTGGTACAAGTGCCGCTACTGAGTCTATTACCACTACATCTATCGCTCCAGAAAGAATAAGCCTGTCTGCAATTTCCAATGCTTGCTCGCCATAATCTGGCTGAGAAATTAATAAATTATCAATATCCACCCCTAGTTTTTGTGCATAGCTACTATCAAAAGCATGCTC
>JANMGS010000248.1:0-3549 GCA_031374745.1 Ferruginibacter sp.
AATGAACAATCCACCCAAGCCTAATACAGCTAGGCCGGCAACACCCATTCCCATTACACTACCACCGGTAAACGAAACAGAAAGCGCTTTGCTCAAACTTGTACGAGCAGCCTGCGCAGTACGTACATTGGCTTTCGTAGCTATTTTCATTCCTATAAAACCAGCCAACGCACTAAAGAACGCACCTAGTATAAATGCAGCAGCAATACTCCAATGGCTATTGGCATTGGTATAACCCATTACACCCAATAACAAAGCGCCGATGATTACAAAATAGGCAAGTATTTTGTACTCGGCTTTCAAAAATGCCATGGCACCTTCTGCTATATAAGTACTTATTTCTTTCATACGGTCGTTGCCCGCATCTTGCTTAGATACCCAAGCGTACTTTACGAAAGTGTACAACAAACCTACAAGACCCATTGCCGGCACTACGTAAATTAAATTTTCCATCATATAAAATGTGTTTTTTGGTGCGCAAAAATAGGGAAAAAGGGCTAAAAATGCGGATTTAAGATTGAATAAGTAAGATTTAAGATTGAAAATGGAGTCAGTATAACTTCAATTTTATTACATGCTTCAAAGTATTGCGGAGTGAAAGTCCCCCTTCGGAATGGGACTTGACTGCCGGTAGGCAGCTTTAGGGGGCCTTGTGGCTCTGTACTTCAAATCGCTAACGAACATTTATCAGAGCTTGCCCCAAACTTGTTGCGGGGGCTATTCCTAATACGTGCCTTTGCCGGCAGGCTGGCTCCTCGTTCCGCTTCGCTGCACTGTGGGGTACTACTTCCCATCCCGGACGTGTCCCGATATTCATGTCGGGAGCCCTTGGGAAGATAATCTTTTCCGGTCTGCCGTCGGGAACGTTCAGCTTTTATTGAAGCGGAGAGGGGAACGAATGTTTCGTCATATAGGTGATGGGGCGTAGGATTTATGATGCAATAAGTAAGATTTAAGTGGTAAGATGCAAAATATAAGATTGAAAATGAAAACGGTGAGTAAAACAGCAGCGTTTCTGTTCATGATAAGTTTACATAATTCTAAATCAAAAATGTTACTTTTATAAAAATTTTTTCAAACCAGTTCCTTTATCAAAAAGATAAAAGAATGGATTGCGATATTTTTTTAATACCTAAGGCTAAAATTTTTGCTGCAAAAAATAACAAATATATTTTAATGGTTTGTCGTACTATTCTTTTTCTAATATTGTTATTGAACAGTTTCATTTGTGTTTCGCAAGATTCCTTGGTTTGGAAAAAAAACTTCGGCAGTCAGTATAATGATATAATAGGCAGATGTATTGTAACAAGCGATAAAGGGTATCTTTTATATGGAGCCATTAAAAGAGATGTGCCTATACAATTAAATGGCTTTGACTGGGGTATTTATAAATTAGATTCTTGTGGAAATAAACAATGGAATAAATTTTTTATGGGTAGTACACCTGGACCCGAACTATATAGTGTAAAACAAACGTTGGATAATGGATATTTATTAGTAGGAAGGGCAGCTGGAACATTACTTGATTTCGATATTAATTATGGCGGTGAAGATCCTTGGGTTTTTAAGTTAGACAGCCTTGGGAACATACAATGGAAAAAAAATATTGCAGGTTCAATTAACAGTGATGCTTTTTATTCCTCTTATACACTGCCTGATAGTAGTTATTTATTAGGTGGAAATTATAATATCAGAAATAGTACAGCTTTCCCTCAAAGTAGTTCAGACTATGGTAGGCTTACCAGGATAGACAAGAATGGAAATATTGTTTGGGATAATATAATTGATACAAGTATTATTGGCATTGTATGGGATATTGCCTTAACCAATGATAATAAAATTATTGCAGTAGGATTTTGTAATAACATGGGCAATCCAAATTCGCAAAATTATGGAAGGTCAGATGCTAAAATTGCAGTGTACTCTTTGAATGGAGTACTGCAATGGAATAAAACAATTAGGGAACCATTGTCAGAAAGTTTTAGGGCAGTTTTGGTTGACGGGAATGACAATATTTATGCTGTAGGTTACACCAATAGCAATACTGGAGAATTTTTATTCAATCATGGGTCTAATGATATTATGCTGTATAAATTTGATAAAGTTGGAAATAAAATTTGGAGTAAGGTAATTGGTGGTACACAAAGCGAAGATGCATTAGATATGGAATTTTTTAATCCAAGTACACTAATTATAACAGGAACCTCTAGCTCTAATGATGGGGATTTTGCTGTCAATAACGGAGGTTTGGATGCATACATTTTAAAAGTAGATACAGCAGGCAATATTTTGAGTAATCAGAGTTTTGGAGGAACAGGGAGTGAAAGGGCATTGAGTATTGCTGTAAATAAAGATAGGTCCTATGTGATAGCGGGCTATACCGGGCTAACGCCTATTTTCGGTAATACATCGCTTGATATTTTTATTTCGAAATTTAGGAATATACCTTACCAAATGATAGACACTTTTATTTGTGCTCCAATAAAGTGGAATAGTATTTTGATAAATAAAGATACCAGTATTCTTTTTTCTCCTAAAGATGCATGTGGAAATATAATTTATAATAAAAGGTATAATTTTTATGATCAATCGATATTATTGCAAACAATAAATGATACTGCTGTTAATGCAGGTACAAGGCTTAATTTGATAACACAAAGCAATGGTAATATTGTTTGGCGATATGACAGGGATCTTAGTTGTCTTACATGCAATTCACCAGTTGTACAGCCAAATACAACTAATACTTATTTTGTAACAGCGGCTAATAATTATTGTACAAGTTCAGATACAGTTACAATTGCTGTAAAAGAAATGCCAAGTGGTTTTTATGTGCCTTCTGCCTTTACACCCAATAGCGATGGCTTAAATGATTTGTTTAGGGTTTTTGGCAGTGCAATTTTTTTTGAAATATTAATTTATAACAGGTGGGGAGAATTGGTATTTAAATCAAATGATATAAAACAAGGTTGGGATGGAATTTATAAAGGAAAATTAGCAGCTGCTGGCGGATATACTTTTAGTTTAAAATATACTTTACAAAATGATTTTAAAATGCATATGCAAAAAGGAATATTATTTCTTTTGCTTTAATACAGCTCATTTCGTGTAAAAAGAAACGTTCCTTAAACTTTGACTGAAAAAATAAAAACCCAAATTCAACTTCTCTAAACCTTATTAAAAAACCTTCCCCATTCGGAGCATTTAGGGGCTTTTTTTTTTTGCTCTGCACTTCAAATCTCTCTTAAACATCTGTTGCAGCTTGCCCCGCACTTTTTGCGGGGGCTATTCGTTCCAAGCCTGCCTGCTGGCAAAGGCAGGTCCTCGTTCCTCGTTCCTCAGGCTGAGGGCTTTCCGCTGCTATCCGCCACTGTGTCCCGAGCATTCACGTCGGGAGCCCTTGGGCAGAGAATCTTTTCCTGTCTGCCGTCAGCTACCGTTTGGACACAAAAGTAGTATTTTTAGATATGGAATTATTAAGTCACAGTGCCAATTACAAAGGTTTATTTTCGGATAAACGATTAGAAAAAAGAGCAAGTCTAATATCAC
>JANMGS010000257.1:0-2299 GCA_031374745.1 Ferruginibacter sp.
CTTACAAAATATGATTTTGCTAGAAGAGATAACCTGATGGTAAGTGTTTTAAATTATAAAATGTCTGCACAGGCTAACACTGATTTGTATAAAAAGATTGAGCCCATTTTTAGTAAAATTGGCTTAAGTTATTTTATGCAATTAGATAAGTATACCGACAAAGTTACAGATGAACAATTTATGGATTGGTACAAAGGATTTGTAGGTCATATCATTGGCTATCCTGTATATAAAATAGTTGTTTATTCGCAATTGTATACTTGGCAATTGGATGCGTTCATGCCAGTATCTTCACCAAAAAAAATATTTCCTCTTGGTATTAACTGATAAGCATATTAAGCAATTTGCCGTTTTTTATTTATGTTGCTTTTTGATAAGCTATTTATGGCAAAGCTGGTATGGTCTCTTGTTCACATCTATTTCTCCCATTTATTTTTTGAACAGGGCAGATGTAGTTTTAAATTTATTGTTTCTTACCGATTTTCAACATTATATAATTGAAAACAGGTGGCTCCAAATATTGTTGGATAGTATTTATTTGGTATTGCCAATTTTATTGGTTTATAGTGTTGTAAAATCTAAAAATCTAAAAGCAAAACTTGCCCTGCTCACAGCAATCTTTTCATTTATTTACAACTTATTTTTCTCTACCATGTCATTTGTTAGCATAGAAGTATTTTTGCCATGGATGCTGATTCCCCTACTATTTTATCCCAAAAACCTACAAGGCTTTTATTTTACCCTGCAGGCTATTAGGATAGTAGTAATTATAACATTTTCTGCGGCAGCCATCTGGAAATTTGTATCTGGTGCTATTTTTAATGTAGAGCAAATGTCTAGCGTTTTATTGATTCAGCATGCCACATATTTAGCTGCTGGGAGTAACAATATGTATAGCAATACTCTGTTGTTTTTAATTAAACATACTGCATTGTCTTATCTTTTATATTTAGCAGCATTTTTTATTGAAGGCATTTTTTTAATAGGGCTGTATACCCGAAAGTTTGATAAATATCTAGTCATCTTGTTTTGCTTGTTCTTGTTTTTTGATTACACACTCATGGGTATTAACTATTTCTCTTGGCTAGTTTTTATGGGCTGTTTTTATTTTTCCAGCCACAAGTTGGAAAATTAGCTTTTAATATTATTTTTTATTTTTTTGTAATTGTACAGGAGAAATAGCGCTATCAATATGGAGGCACAAATAAAACCGAAGAGCATATTGTAAGGCTGTACTATTTTTTTAGACACCCAGAAAGATATCCCAATTGTAAATAAAGAAATGAGCATCGTTGTAATTAAATTTCTAAATGGAATAAAATAACTAATTTTTTTCTTCACCAATTTGCTTGTATGCCACAAATAATAAGCTGCTTGTATGTAGGTAGATACCACACAAGCAAGCGCTAATCCATTTATACCCAACATTGGGTATAAAGCCAACATTAAAAGTAGGGCTATCACTAAATCTAGGATTGCACCTTTCAATATCAAATTGCTTTTATTAAGTACTTGTAAAACGGTCGTAAAGTTTGTAATTCGTATGGGTATTAAGAAAATAGTAATTAAGAATACAGGTATGCCCGTTTCAAACTTTCCACCAAAGACCAATCTAAACACATCATCGTAGAAAAAGAGTAGAAAACAAAAAGATGGAAATACAATGTATGAAAGGAACTTAGTAGAATGCTCAAAAATAGCTTTCGTTTTTTTATTTAAATCAGCTTTGCTTTTTGAATATTCTACTAGCATGATATTGCCCACAGCACTTAGCATAAGCCCATAAAGTGGGATTTCGTATGAGCCGTTAAAATAAATGGCAAATTGAGATAGAGAAACAAACAATAGGATAAACCATTTATCTACCCATTTAAAAATTACGCCTACAATGTCATTTATTCCCAAATAAAACCATTGTTTTCCTATCTGTTCATCATTTTTAATAGTAGCATAACTCGTTGCTTGTTTGCTAAATTTCCATTGGAGCAATATTTTAATAATATTAAGAAAAATTATTCCAACAATAATAGTTTCTATTGAGTATGTAGTATTCAAAACAACAAAATGACAAACAAAATACCCAATGATAAAAATAAGATTTGTTATAAATAATAACCGCTCCTTTTCTCTTTTAATTATTAAGGTCTCCATAATAATTGCAAAATTTTGAACTACTATTAAACAGACCAGTAAGCATTTAGTTGAAATATTAAAATCATTGGCAGCAAAAAAGACATATAAAATGGGAAGGAAATTTAATATAGCCGCAATGGTTGCTTTTTTTGCAACCATTGCGGCT
>JANMGS010000290.1:0-4029 GCA_031374745.1 Ferruginibacter sp.
CAAGATAAGAGAGCGTTGGAGTTAAATCCTGCAACATACCCAACAACAGCTCCTATTGCAGATAAACTAGATATGGTCCCAACATTTGGCTGGCCACCTTCCGATATATTATTGGTATCTCAACCGGGTACAACCACACCAATAACGCCAGTAGGAAGGTTGGGTGCAATAAACGGTACCGAGGTAGGGTATTATTATCAAAAAGTGTTGCAGTACGAGCAAGTTCAACGATTCCAGAGCCCTACCATTGCAGACAAAGCTTGGATGAAAAATACCATGCAAATTGTGGGTGGAAAAACGGAACAAGAAGCAGCGGCATTCACTTACTATATGGATCAATATGCCGATCTAATAAGAGATACTTTATTTGGAGGAAAAGTAGAGCGATTTAATAAAACTTCTTCTGCAACTGTGCAGCAAGCGAGTACTGAGCGAATAACCCAACTTTTTGGAGAAGGCCTAGGGTTTATTAGTTATTTTGGTCATTCGTCTGCAACCACTTTCGAATTTAATTTAAGTGACCCATCAGTTTACAATAATGCAGGTAAGTATCCTTTTTTTAATATTAGTGGTTGTACTGCAGGAAATTTTTACAATTATGACCCAGCTAGATTATTGGGCTCTGTTACGTTATCGGAGAAGTACATTGTTGCAAACCAAAAAGGAAGTATTGGATTTTTAGCAGATTCTCATTTTGGAATACCAGGTTACTTGCATAATTATAACTATAAGCTACACCAAGATTATACAAAAATTACCTATGCTCAAATTGTTGGAGAGCAAATAAAGGATGTAATTATTAACCAGGGCGGTTCAAACCCTGGCCTTGATTACAATACAAGGGTTCATTTAGAAGAAATAAATTTACATGGCGATCCTGCCATAAAAATAAATAATTTTCCTAAACCCGATTATGTTATAGAGCCTCAATTGGTTAATATTTCCCCAAGTATTATTACTGTTGCAGATCCTTCTTTTAAAGTAAAAGTGCAAATGCAAAACATTGGCAGGGCAATTAATGATTCAATGAGGGTTTACGTAAAAAGGCTATTACCAAATGCCAGCATACCCATTACAATCATTGATACAATGATTTTTGCAATAAGAAATACAGATAGTCTTGCGCTTACCATACCCATCATTAATCCGCTGACAGAAAAAGGGTTAAACAAACTTATTATTGAGCTTGATCATACAAACAGGATTTCAGAAATTTATGAAACCAATAATAAACTTACGGTAGATTTTTTCATTTTTGAAAATACATTAACGCCAATTTATCCATACAATTATTCAATAGTAAATACCCAAAACATCACTTTCGCAGCAAGTACTGCAAATCCGTTATTAGGCGTAAGTAATTATATCATGGAGATAGATACTACAGAATTATTTAACTCTGCTTTCAAAAAAACATATAACAAAACAAGTGTAGGAGGCTGTATAGAATTTACACCTACCAATTTAACTTTTGCAGATAGTGCAGTTTATTATTGGAGAACGGCAATAGTACCTACTTCTGGGATAACTGTTTGGAATGGGGCATCGTTTGTGTACTTGCCTACTAGTATTGCAGGGTATAATCAATCACACTATTACCAACATATAAAATCAGATACCCTTAGACTAAGTTTAGGTACCGACAGAGTTTGGAAATTCGGAACTTATACTTCTGCTGTAGTTATTAAAAACGGCGTATTCCCCACTGCCGCTGTACAAGCTGCAGATTTTTTAGTGGATATAGATGGATCCGATAATATTAAAAGCGCTTGTGGTGTTGCTAAGTTAATTATAAATGTTATTAACCCAGTGGATATGATTCCTTGGTATAATAATCTTGCAGGTGGTGCAGGCCAATACAACAGTGAACCCATTTGTGGCGCAGGCCGTGAATATAATTTCCAATTCAATACGCTTTTACAATCCGAAAGAAATAAAGCAAGAGATTTCTTAAATTCAGTGGTTCCATCAGGATATTATGTTGCTATCAGGCACATTACAAGCTCAACTTTAGCAGCTAATGTTTACGCATCTACTTGGCAGGCAGATGGACCAAATTCGATGTACACTGTATTGAAAAATGCTGGGTTTGCAGATATTGATTCATTTGACAGACCAAGAGCTTTCAATTTTATTTATAAAAAAGGAGATAACTCGTTTGCACCGATCTCTAAATTTTCAATCGGTTTAGTCGATAAAATTGAATTAAGTGCGGCTTGTCCTGCAAAGAAAGGCTCGGGTACAATAACATCACCTATTTTTGGCCCAGCAAAATCGTGGGACTCATTTCATTGGAGAGGAAATCCATTGGAGTCGCCTACAGGAGATTCTTTGTATTTTAATATTATTGGAATAACGCAAAGTGGTGTAGAAAGTAATTTGTTTACAGTAGATTCTACAACAAAAGATCTAAATATTTCATCCGTAAATGCTACACAATACCCTTATATCAAATTAAAAATGTTTAATAAGGATAAGTTAATAGCAACGCCGTATCAATTAAGATATTGGAGACTAAACTATACCCCAGTTCCAGAAGGTGCGGTTGCACCAAATATACTTTTTACTATGAAGGACACTGTAGATGCCGGAGAAGCCATTAACTTCTCAGTAGCCTTTAAGAATGTTAGTAAAGTAAGTTTTGATAGTTTAATGAAAATAAGTTTGCGTATTAAAACCAACAACAACTTTGATAGTATCATTAACATACCAAGAGGCAAAATATTGATAGCTGGAGATACGCTAAAGGCAACTTATACAATAAAATCTGAAAATTATATTGGCAACAATACCCTTTTTGTAGATTTCAATACCAATTATGCCCAGCCAGAACAATCAGTAAATAATAATTTCCTAATAAAAAACTTTTTTGTAAAAAATGACCCATTCAATCCTTTACTAGATGTTACTTTTGATGGGGTACATATTTTAAATAGGGATATTGTATCTTCTAAACCGAACATATTAATCAAGTTAAAAGATGAAAGTAGGTTTCTTGCATTAAAAGATACCAACCTATTAAAAGTTCAAATAAAATACCCAGGTGAATCAAACTATAGAAGGTTGTATTTTAATACAGATACCATGCGATTCAGCCCAGCAAATCTGTCTGCAGGCGAAAATGCAGCTACGATAAATTTAAGACCTTTCCTAAAAGAAGATGGCGATTATGAATTAATGGTTTCAGGTAAAGATGTTTCAGGAAATACTGCAGGTTCGTTGGATTATCATTCTGTATTTTCTGTAATTAATAAGGCAATGATTAGTGAAATGCTTAATTATCCTAATCCATTTACAACCTCTACTGCATTTGTATTTACACTTACTGGTAGCCAAGTACCCCAAAATTTGAGGATACAAGTACTAACAATTACAGGTAAAGTTGTAAGAGAAATTACAAAGGAGGAATTGGGGCCAATACATGTAGGTAGAAATATTACCGATTTCAAATGGGATGGTACGGATATGTACGGCCAAAAACTAGCAAATGGTGTATATATTTACAGAGTAATTACAAACCTAAATGGTAAGTCTTTAGAAAAGTACAAAGCCGATGGAGATGATACTAATAAATACTTCAATAAAGGATATGGAAAGATGTATTTGATGAGATAGATTTTTTAAAATATTTAAATACAAAGAACGCAAAGGAAATTTTTCTTTGCGTTCTTTGTATTTATTTAACTCAATTTGGAGTTATCTTTTCAATACTTTTGCAAAAAATAATCCGAAATGGCCAAAATCGCTATAAATATTGCCACAGGTAGTTTGCAAAAAGAAGAAATTATTGTAGGCATAGATTTGGGTACAACCAACAGTTTGATAGCAGTAATTCATCCAGATACTAGAAATGCAGTGGCTTTAAAAGAACATGATAGTACATCACTTGTACCTTCTGTAGTTTATTTTGATAAAAAAGGAAACGTAATTGTAGGAGATGAGGCAAAAGAATTTTTGGTGACAGAACCTGAGCGAACAATATTTTCTGCTAAAAGACTTCTTGGCAAAAACTATGATGATATAAAATCA
>JANMGS010000332.1:0-12950 GCA_031374745.1 Ferruginibacter sp.
TGTTCGGTAAATGGTATCGCTGAAACAAAAATTTACTCTCCTTTATTCTTCCACTTAAAACTATTAATCAAGTGGTCAATATCTTGTTGTATAAAATCTACAACAGGCTTTATTGAATCTGCATTGGGGGATGCATAAAAATACAAAGCCCCCCTTATAAAATTCTTGGTTGTATCAGTCATAAAAAACTGGCGCTGGGTAGCAACATTTCCACCAAGTTTAAATAATAATCCCGCAATATTATTAGCAGTTTTAAAAACACTGTCTTTATTTGACGTAGCTATATCTTCGTTTTTACTGGTAAGTTTAAACGCATCATTTATCATTTTATCGTAGGCATTTATGCCAATAGAATCTTTGTATGTTCCATCTGGCTTTTTTACTTTGTACAATGCCTTTCCACCAATGCTTTTATAACTTAGAAATATCTTTGCATTTAATCCACTAAAATCAATATTTCTCCAATAATCATTTTCGGGATTTGTATCAAAGTAGGTGCTATCCTTTATAATTTTTGCATATACAGGATACTCAAAACTATAAGGGAAGCCAGGTTCATCAAACAACTGGTATTTTTTTTGGGGCAAGTCTATTTGAAAGAAGCCTGTTTTTTTTGATGTGTAAGTACTATTACAAGCCGCAAGAAAAAATAGTAAGCCAACAAAAACTACCACATTTTTATTTATACGATTCATCTTTCTATCATTTGCTAAGGTAAACTGCTTATCCAATATTTTTCTTTATTTGTATTTTTATTTTGTCTATTCTATTCTTACTTATTTCCAAAGGTATAAAGGTAAAATTGTCGGTTTCCAACACCTCATCTATTTGCGGAAACTCGCCGGCTATTTCCAATACAAGACCAGCTACCGAGTCACTTTCGCCTCTTTCCTTATCAAAAGTATCAATAGGAAGCCCCATGGCTTTGCATGCATCGTTTATCATTAATTTACCTTCAAAAATATAGGTAAAATCATCTATCTTTTTATTAATACTTTCTTCATCATCAAATTCATCTTTTATTTCTCCAATAATTTCTTCCATTATATCTTCTAAAGTAACAATGCCCGATGTACCACCAAACTCGTCTACCACTACAGCAAAATGCATTTGCTTTTTTCTAAACTCTTGCAACAAATCTTCTATCAATTTTTGCTCATGCACAAAGTAAGGTGTGCGCATAAGTGTATACCAGTCAAAACCAACCTGCTCATCTATAAATGGCAGTAAATCTTTGGTGTGCAAAATGCCCACAATCTCGTCTAAATTATTTTTATAAACCGGTAAACGAGAATAATGCAATTCTTCTACTGTGTTTATCAAATCTTTGAACAAAGTTTTTTGTTCTATACCATGTATATCTAGCCTTGTACGCATTATTTGTTTTACGGGTGTATCTCCAAATTTTCTTATTCCTTTCAATATTTGCTTCTCTTCTAGCGTTGCTTCATTTTCTGGCAGCAAATCTATTGCATGGTCCAAGCTTCCTGCATCGGGAGAATTGTTTTTTTCTGGTGATAATCTTTTTTCTAATTTATCGCTAAAGCGTACGAGCCTTTTGCTTAAACCAAAAAAAATGCTATTAAATATTTCTACAATTAAAGAAGCAGAAGATGCAAACCAAATTTTGTTGTGTGTAGCCCATACTTTAGGCAAAATTTCAGCAAACAATAATAGCAGGATTGTTACAACTAAAATTTTGAAAAGAAACTTTGGCCAAAACGTAAAATCATAAAGGCTTATCCAATCTTCAATTAGAATATTGGAAACAAGAATGATACCCATATTTACCAAACTATTGGTAATTAGCATAGATGCTAACAAAGTTTTGGGCTGTTCTAGCATCGTTACAATTCTTCTAAAAGAGGGTTGCTGCCTTGTTTTGAGAACATTTATATCTTTTTGAGAAAGCGAGAAAAAAGCAATTTCGCTACCTGCCACTAAAAATGAAATAATAAACAATAAAATGGCTGTAAAAATAAGTACACCTGTAACTGCAGGTATAATGGTAAGTAAATTGAAGGGTATTAATATTTCTGTTACCGAATGATATTCCAAAACTAAAAATTTATATAAACAATTTCATTGTACAGCAATGCACAATTACTTCTTTAAAAGGGTAAGCGTTCGTTTCCGCTTTCATCAACAGGTGGTGGCACTTCATCATCTGTAAAATTGGGAATATTGTCCGTATCTGGTTGCGTGCCATCTGTTCTCTTGTCCAACATTATAAGATTGTCTCCAACTATCTCTGTAGCAAATTTTTTATTCCCTTCTTTATCTTCCCAGCTTCTTGTTTTTAAACGACCTTCTACATATACCAAACTGCCTTTATGCAAATACTTTTCTGCAAGCTCCGCTAGCCCACGCCACAATACAATGGTATGCCATTCTGTTTGTGAAATAAGCCTTCCACTTCTATCCTTGTAAGATTCGGTAGTGGCCAACGAAAACTTAGCAACAGCAATATTGCCTTCCAAAAATTGCATATCTGGGTCTTTTCCAAGATTCCCGATAAGCATCACTCTATTTACACCTCTCATAAAAAAATTTCTTACACCAAACTGTTTTACGTTGCTTGGCTTATATGAATTGTCTTTGTTTCTAAATCTAGTTTTAAAGATACATCTATTTTTCAAAAAAAATTACTTCAAGTTTTTAAGTCAAAAAAGACCATTTCTTTCAAAATAATTGGTTATGAATCTTGGAAAAGCCAATTCTTGCATTTCGCTTTTTGATATTAAGGTATAATCCTTATTAGAAATTCCAGATTTCAATTTTACTAGCACAAAACAACCTTCTATTGTTTGGTGAGTAAGTTGCTGTTTATAAAAAGGCGAAATATTTTTTATTGTTGCATTTTTACCTAAAATAGTTGAAAACGCTGTAGATGTAATAAAATCTTCCATAGGTACTTTTTCTTGCTGTTCAATAAGAATAAACTCCCACAAATTTTGCCAAATATCTTTTTCTGCTCTTTTTTTTACGTATATCTTTCCATTCAGTTCTGCAATTATATAATAAAAGAAACGATGCTTTTTTACCAAGTTTTTTTCTTTTACTGGCAAATCTTTTACAAGGTTTTTTTTAAAGGAAACACAGGTTTTATTTAATATACAAGCAGAACAAATTGGTAATTGTGGTTTGCAAATAGTAGCCCCAAAATCCATAATAGCTTGGTTATATATACCTGGCTCTTCTTTATCTAATAAATTTTGCGCTAGCTCGTTAAAGTATTTTTTTCCGGCAAGGGTATCAATTGGAATGTTTTTTCCAAAAAAACGTGCAAGTACACGCAACACATTTCCATCTACAACTGCATAAGGTAAATTATATGCAAATGAAGCAATAGCTGCAGCAGTATATGGGCCAACCCCTCTCAAATTCAGTATTTCACTGTATTTTTTTGGGAAAATTCCAGCATTTTCAAAAGCTATAAATCTGGCGGTTGCAATTAGGTTTTTACATCTGGAATAATAACCAAGCCCTTCCCACATTTTAAAAATATCATTATCAGTGGCTAATGCAAGCAAATTTACATTGGGATACTTTTTTACGAACTTATTAAAGTAAGCTAGACCTTGCTCTACCCTCGTTTGTTGAAGGATAATTTCGCTCAGCCAAATTTTGTAAGGATCCTTTTCTCCCTTCCAAGGCATATTCCTTTTATTAAATTGCTTATTCCAAAAAATAAGATTTTTAATGAAATATGTTGCTTTTTCTGTTTTATTCATGTACAATTGCAAAAGTATTTATAAGTCGTTTAACAAAAATTAATTTACATATTTAATTATTTATTATATCTTTATAACCCCTAATTAAAAATTTTGTTATGAGAAAAGCAGACTTAATAAACAAAATATCTGATAAAACAGGTATACCGAAAGTTGATGTTTTAGTAACATTGGAAACAATGTTTAAAGAAGTAAAAGCATCGCTGGCATCTGGTGAAAACCTTTATGTGCGTGGTTTTGGAAGCTTTATAGTAAAAAAGAGAGCAGCAAAAATTGGAAGAAACATAAAGAAAAATGTAGCAGTACATATACCAGAACATTTCATACCTGCATTTAAACCTGCAAAGGAATTTATGAAGGATGTAAAGAATTCAAATATAAAAGTAGAGCCTAAAGTTGAGGACGATAACGATGACTAACGTACCTTTGTCGCTCAAAATTATAGATTGAAAAAGCAACTGATTCTTACAATTGTTGGTATTTTACTTGTAATGGTTCTTTTTTTCTTTGGTAGAACAACATCTAGCAAAAAAGAAACTATTGGCTCTACCGAAGAAAATATCAAAGAAAAAAAGTTTGATATTCTGCAGTTTATTGCTGCAGAAAAAGCGAAATTATCGCCTGAGAGGGCGATTTTTGTGTCTAAGCTAGAAAATAATATCACAAGAGGAGATGTTCCAGCACAAAAAATAAAAGCCAATGAAGCGCTCGCTTCTTTCTGGAAAGACAGTGTAAAATCTTTCGAATCTTATGCTTTTTACACTTCTGTTGCATCTAAGTTGGTAAATTCAGAAAAAAACCTCACCTTTGCAGCCCGAATATTTTTAGACAACTTAAGAGCGGAAAAAGAAGACGCTAAATTAAATTGGGAAACGGCAGAAGCAATTGATCTTTTTGAAAGAGCAATAAAGCTTAATCCAAATAATGATGACTTGAGGATAGGATTGGGAAGTTGTTACATTTACGGCAAAGGCCGAACTGGTAACCCAGCAGAAACGATGAAAGGTATTCAGGAATTACTAGGGGTTATAAGAAAAGATTCTAACAACATGGAAGCTCAAATGGTGCTTGGTGTGGGAGGGCTGGTTTCTGGACAGTATGACAAAGCCGTTGAGAGACTAAAAAAAGTAGTAGCTGCAAGACCAAACAACGCCGAAGCAATAGCTTATTTAGCTGATGCTTATGCAGCGTCGGGTAATAAAGCAGAAGCTATAAAATGGTACAATATTAGTAAGCGGCTCATAAACGACTCGCATTACACCGAAGAAGTGGATGAAAGAATAAGAGGGCTGAAATAGCATAAAAAATGAAATAACGAACTGTAGCAATACATATATTTATTTAGAAATTATTTATTAAACACAAAAAAGATCAGATATGCCTTGTGGTAAAAAGAGAAAACGTCATAAAATAGCTACTCACAAGCGTAAAAAACGTTTAAGAAAAAACCGTCATAAGAAGAAGTAATTTTTCTTGGTAGGTGGTAGTATTTAACAATACTGCTAGACAAATCACTATACACAAGATAATGGTAAAAAATTGCTGTTATCTTGTGTTATTTACGCTTTAATTTTTAGTTAGATTTTAGGTATAAGATAGAACATTGCTTGTTATTTTCTTAACCCAAATTATGTTTAGCTCATTAATACGTAGTGTTTAATAAATATCTTAAGCGTGTATAGGTCTTCAAAACTTTTACACATAGTGACAAAAGAATTAATTATTAATTCTGCTCCTGAGGGTACAGAAATAGCTTTATTGGAAGATAAGAAGCTTGTAGAGCTTCATAGCCAAAAAGCTGATGCTAGTTTTGCTGCGGGAGATATTTACCTCGGCAAAGTAAAGAAACTAATACCCGGTCTCAATGCGGCCTTCGTAGATATTGGATACGAAAAAGATGCCTTTCTCCATTACACAGACCTTAGCCCATATGTACGTTCCTTATTAAAATTTACTCATTTGGCAATGAATGAGCATAACGAGCATGGTTTTGATTTTGCCAATTTTAAGATAGAACCTGAAATAATAAAAACAGGGAAAATAACAGAAGTACTTTCTGGCAAACCAAATGTACTTGTACAGGTACTTAAAGAGCCTATTGCACAAAAAGGGCCACGCCTTACATGCGAAATTTCTTTACCGGGCAGATATGTAGTGGTTACCCCTTTTACAAATATTGTAGCTGTATCTCGTAAAATACATTCATCGGAGGAAAGAAAAAGATTACAAAGAATAATAGAAGCCATAAAGCCAAAAAATTTAGGTGTTATTGTACGTACTGCAGCAGAAGGAATGCAAACTGCCGATTTACATGAAGATTTATTAAGCCTTGAAGCAACTTGGAATACAATTCAAAAGAGTTTAAAAGGAGCTGTACCTCCACAAAAAATATTAAGTGAGCAAGGTAAGACCAATAGCATGCTGCGTGATTTACTCAATGAAGATTTCAATAAAATTATTGTAAACGATAAAGATATTTTTGTAGATACAAAAAGCTATATTCAAAAGATTGCTCCTCAAAAAATTGACATAGTTGCACATTATAACAATGGCATTCCCATTTTTGATCAATATGGAATAACAAAACAAGTAAAAGCAGCTTTTGGCAAAACGGTGAATTTACCTAGCGGGGCTTATCTTATTATTGAACATACAGAGGCATTGCATGTCATAGATGTAAATAGTGGGTATAAGAGTGTAAGTAATAACCAAGAACAAAATGCCCTGGAAACAAATTTGGAGGCTGCTGAAGAAATTGCTCGTCAGCTTCGTTTAAGAGACTTAGGAGGAATTATTGTGGTAGATTTTATTGATATGAAATTACCTGAAAACAAGAAGAAACTTTCTGACGAGATGGATAGATTCATGTATCCTGATAGAGCAAAACACGCTGTGTTACCAATATCCAAATTTGGCTTGATGCAGGTTACACGCCAGCGCATGAAGCCAGAAATGAATATAAATACGAGTGAGGTATGCCCTAGCTGTGATGGTACCGGTAAAATTTCATCTGCGCTTATTTTAGAAGACGAAATTGCAAAAAACTTAAGTTACCTAATAATGCAAAAGCACAAGGGTTTAACCATAGCTGTACATCCTATTATTTATACTTACCTCACATCTGGTTTTCCTAGTCGCCGTATGAAATGGAGCTGGAAGTATAAACAAAAGATCAAAGTAACTTCAAACTCAAACAACAGCCTTACCGAATTTAAATTTTTTGATGACGGTGAAGAAGAAATCAAATTATAGTATAATAAAAAAGTAGCCACTTGGCTACTTTTTTATTATTATCAGACGACTTACCATCCTTTCTTAGCTACACCATCTTTTACAGCCTCCAAAGCCCTTGCTTCTGCAAGCATGGTAGTCATTTTATTTCCTTTACCGTCGTTGCCTTGTGCCATATAGCCCCCACGACTTGTCTTTGTGATCACTGCATCTTGCATTTCTACATTTTTCTCTTTTGTTTTCATGCAATACGCTGTTAATTTTCCTGCCATTTTGAGTTGAATTTATGATTAGTAATATGTATCTGAAGTCTTACTTCACGTTAAAACTAAGGAAATAATTGGGTTTTCCAAAAAAACTTAACTAACAAAGGTTTGTAACATTTTTCAATGGAAGAAAACTTTTGGATAGGATTGATGAGATCCTAGATAAAAAGTTGAAAATTGCCACTAAAATAATAAAGCTACATCAACAGTAATCTACTGATTTAAATAGGGTTAATAACAATCCATTTATACAAACGTACATTACTTAGCAATAATAAACCTAACTGAATTGGCCTATTTACATCACCTATTAGTAAATAAACTTTAGGTTATGCCTTTTTTTTCAAATTTAGATAGTCAATGAAGTATATCAACCTAACAGACACAGTATTCGCATTATTTACTGTAAACGTTCTATCAATATTCTTAAAATAGTTTTTTTCGTAGTCCCCACGTACAAATTCATCCGCCTCATCTTTCCATACAACGTACAAAAAACTGCCATTGGCTATTTGCCAAGTGTAAACCATATTCAATGCAAACTGATTAAAGTTTTGTGCATAATTAGTTGGCGCAATTGCTATGGTATTCGTTTTTACTAAATAGCCTTGGGTATTTAACAAAAATAGTTCTTGAGGGCTTACACCGCTCCAATAATGCCGTACATTTAGTGTAAGTCCCATTTTGTTGGTAAAATTATATTTTACATTAAGGCTGTTTTGGATGGTATTTGTGTTTCTTCTTGCAAAAATTACATCAGAACCTTGTATATCTGTAAAGCCCCCTTGATTTTTATTCTCTTCGTAGTTTACATTATGCTCAATTGAAAATTTTTGATTCAATCTAATTTTTTGGTAAAGTCCAATATTATAACCAAAAGTTCCTGCAAACTGTCTGCCCCACCGCAATCCCAATTCCGGACCAAAAGAATATTTTTTTGCATCGTTGCTGTTTACATTCATATACCAATTTGTTCTACCAGCTCTTTTAAAAACCCTACCTTGTTGTCTAGGTTCATAATAATCATTTCCCTCAATTCTATTATTAAAGTTTGTATAAAACTGCCACAACTTTTTTGTTTGTCCAAAAAAGTTTAGTGCTGCAAACTGTTCTTGAAACATATGTCCTTTTTGTTTTAATGGATCTAATGGAGTAAATAATCTGCTTACAAAGCCGTTTATATTACCCCCCAAATTATTATACCAGCCTTTTGGCTTATTCCACCTATAACTAACATAAAAGCTATTATCAAAATAGTTATTGTTATTTTGAAAACCAAGGTCATTCTTATCAAATTTACTATCAGTCAAATCACTGCTTATTTGAAAATTAAAACGACCACTTGTTTTTCCAAAATATACAGTCTGCGTATAACCACTTAAAGTTTTTCGATTGGCTCCAGCGCCTATCAAATTACTCATACCTGCTTTCCCACCTATATTCCATGTATTTTTTTTATCATTAAAATCAAACAATGCCATAGATACATTGGCATCATACTCACTGCCACTACGCATAACATTTGTGTTTACAAAACTTATGCTACTGTTATTTTTCAAAGTCTTATCCAGAACCAAGACGTTATAATTTGTTAATGGAAAAGACTCAACCCTTCTTTCTTGTCCAGTTAATACATTTAATACAGTGGCCTTTTGTGGGGTAGTAATTGCATTTAAAATTCCAATAGCCAATCCATTTTGCATACGACCACTTACTTTAGTGGCGTTTATTATTTTTGTTTCTTGTGGGTCTTTAATGATTTCTTCATTGGTACTTAAATTTTTGTAATATTCGTAACCTGATGCCTGTATTGGTTCTTTCCCAATTTTTCTAGAATAAAAAAGATCTCCTTTACTAAATAGTTCTGTACCCTCCGTAAAGAAGGGGCGTTGCTCGCTAAACTGCTGTCTAAATGGCCCCAAATTTAGAACCCTATTATCTGTTTGTACTTGCCCAAAATCTGGGATAAGGGCCATATCTAAAGTAAAAGCTTGATTTATACCATATTTTACATCCATACCACCATTTACTTGTTGTACTACTTTTTTTTCGCCTGGAACCGTTTTTGAAAATGTGGTAGCATAATAAGATATATATGGAGAGAATTGTAAACGAATAGGTGGCTTTATTTCTGTAAGCCCTGTCCACAATCCTTCTTGGGTAAGCGCCCCATTTATTTGTGGATCAATACTAGCCCAAGAAAATTTCTGACCAGACTTTGTCCTTTTCCTGAAAAAATTCAAGCCCCATTTTTGCTCTTTTCCTTTTCCAAATCGTATGGCAGAAAATGGAATAAACATTTCAAAGTTCCAACCATCCTTTTCTATAATGGATTTACCTTCCCACACAGCATTCCAACTAAAATCCTCTCCACCATTATTGCCGCTAGATATTTTAGCATCAAATTGTTCACTAAGTGGTGTAATGAAATATTCAAAGCCATTGAGATTATCATTATAGGTATCAATGCTAAACCCAATCCAATCATTGTTACCAAAACCATCTCTGCCTACTAGTTCTCTTGTTATACTGTCTATTGTTTGCTCATAGCATTTCCCTCCTACATATACACCTTCATTATTGTACATAATAAAAGCTTCTGTACGATTGCTTTTGTTTTCAGGTTTAAATGGCGTAGGGGTAAATTCAATAAAATTATTAAGAATGGCAGCTTCTTTCCAAGATGGTTCATCTAACTTTCCGTCTATTTTTATTCCACTCGCTATTTTTTTAGCTGTTACACTAGGACGCACTGTCATTTGCTGAGAAAAAGCTTCAGCCATAAACAAAAACCCTATGATAATTAGCAGAAAACTTTTCATGGTAATATTTTTTTTGCTTTTAATAAGTGAACGTCAATATCTTCAAAATAAAATAATAGCAAATTTTGTAAAAGTTGCACAGGTTGCGTAATTACTAAAATTTGGCTTTTCTTGCAACATACAATTATTGAAATTATAGCTTTGAATGTCAAAAATTAAACGCCCATTCTTTTAAAAAGTTACAAATAATTTATTTTTCGACAGTAAAAGTAAAGTTCTTAAAAAACAATAACCTATACTATTAGCCTAAATTATATGGTCGGCAAATTTTATAACAAAGCTTTGGCAAAAAACAAGGATTGGTTTTAAGCAAACTCATCATGCCAGGATTAAAAAGCCAATGAAATTTTCAATTATAAGAAGTAGACAATATTTGAACTTGTACAACAAATAAAAATCCCCGAACTTTTGATTCGGGGATCTTTATAAAATTATTTAAAAAATTAATTAGCCTTTTTCACTGGCGCAGCCGGCGTAGCGGTCTTTGGTGTGTCTTTAATACCTAGCTTAGCTTTTACCAATGGAAGAATGTTATCGGCTGGCGGTGCAACCAATAAATTGTCTTCTTGAAAAATATAACTGTATCCGTTTTCCTTAGCCACTGTTTTGATAGTAGCAAGTGCTTTTTCTCTAATTGGTGCAATTACTTCTTCTTGCTTTGCTTGCATTTGCTCTTGGCTACCTTGCTGAAAGTTTTGTATTCTTTGAAATTTATCAACCAAATCTTTCCTTTTTATCTCTTTCATGCTAGGAGAAAGCTTGGCAGAATCTGCGGAGAAAGAACTATCCATTGCATTAAAATCCAATGTAAGATCTTGATACGTTTGCGAAAGTTCTTGATTAAATTTTTGTAATTTAACTTGTGCTTGCGCAGCTTCAGGCATTAAACCCATTAACTCGTTTGCGTTAATGTATCCGAATTTGTTTTGTGCAGTTGCTGTAAGCATCGATAGAGCCATGACTCCTGCAAATAATAATTTTTTCATCTTTCTGTTAATTGTTTTCTTATTGTTTATTTGATTTAATATAGTACATCTTATTTTATAAAAAGCTGCATGTACAAAACAACTAATTTATTTTACACCCATATTTCTGAGAACATCATCGCTCTTATCTAGCTTTGGGTCGGCAAATATAACGGTAATTCCTTCACTTTTATCTAGTATAAAATCATATAGTTTTTCAACAGCTAATTTTTGAACAGCATTGTAAACCCTATCCTGTATTGGTTTTATTAGCTCTTGCCTTTTTCTAAATAAATCACCTTCAAAACCAAAGCGCTTTTTTTGAAGATCTCTGAGCTCTTTTTCCTTGTTAAACAATTCATCTTCTCGCTTCTTTTTTAGTGCTTCTGTAAGCATAACCTGCTCTGCATCATAATCTTTGTACATCTTATCCATGGCTGTTTGCTTCTGATCAAGCTCTTTCTGCCACAATTCACTAAAATTATCTAGCTTTTTTTGAGCTTCCTTATACTCTGGTACTTTATCTAAAATATACTTGGAATCTATAATTGCATAGCGTTGGGCTGTACTAGCCAATGCTACGAGAGAGAATAAGTACGTAAATAAGACTTTTTTCATTTTTATCATTTTATAATAAACGTATTAAAGCTTTTTAAATGGCAGCCAAAAATATGGTTTAACAATTAATTATTAAAACTTTTATTCTGGTTCTTGGCCAAGATTAAATGTAAATTTAGCTGCTCCTTTTAATCCTGTACTCTGGTTATATCTATCTATACCAACACCATAATCGAAGCCCAAGAGCCCAAACATAGGCAAAAAGAAACGCATACCTACACCAACTGAGCGGCGCAATTTGAAAGGGTTGTAATCTTTAAATTTATACCAACCATTTGCCGCTTCAAAAAATGTTAATCCATAAATCGTACTACTAGCCGAAGTGCTAAATGGATACCTTAACTCTGCAGTGTATTTATTAAAGATTGTAAAATATTCTGTAGGTGTTATTCCATCTGGGTTTATTTTTGGATTAATATTACTGTAAACAGGATAACCTCTGTGAGCAATGATATCATAACCAAGTAAAGCCACGGTATTGCTCAATCCAGCATCTCCCACTTGAAAACGCTCAAATGGCGAAATATTTAACTTAGAATTGTACCTGCCGATAAAGCCATACTTAGCAGCAACTTTTAAAATAAATTGTTTGTTTTTTTCTGCACCCCTAGCACGTCCGATAGGAACATACCACTCGCTATTAAATCGCCATTTGTGAAATTCGGGTAGTTTATATTGATTTTCTAACCCAGAAGTAATACCAAGCAACGAATAAGGCAATGTAAATTGGCCGCTCAATAATAAATTGGAACCGCTCGTTGGAAAAATAGGATTGGGACCAGCTGAGTTACGCAGTAAAGTTAATTTCAAACTCAAATTTGTAGAGGTTCCATTGCTAAGGTCTGCAAAAATATTTGAATAATTTTTTAACCTATACTGTTGTACGTTCAAAGAATATATCAGGTTAAAAAAGTCATCCGGCCATTTTAATTGCTTACCCAATGACACCCCTACTCCTACCGTTTTTACATAAGAATTTTTTCCACAAGAAGTACAAGGTGCCCCCGTAAGCGGATCAAAGGCATTTGAGTATTTTGTATTAAAATAACTTACAGAAAAAGAGTTTCTTTTTTTACCCCCTAGCCAAGGCTCGGTAAAAGAAAAATTATAAGACCTAAAGGCTCTTCCATTAGATTGTGCCCTGATGCTCAATTTTTGACCATCACCAGAAGGTAAAGGATCCCAAGATGAACGTTTTCTAATATTTTTTAAAGAAAAATTATTAAATGTAAAACCTAAAGTACCCGTAAGCCCTATACCACCGCCAAAACCAGCCGAAAGTTCTACCTGATCTGCAGATTTTTCTTCTACTTG
>JANMGS010000335.1:0-6242 GCA_031374745.1 Ferruginibacter sp.
TATAACGAATATTTGCCCGCCCTGTACGAGGAATGCAATAGACTCAATAAAAAAGTCATTTAATTCAGTCCTATTATTTTCAATAAAAACCCATATTAGGTTGTCTATTTTTTTATAAATTTAAAGTCTATTTAAATGGTAGAGTAGTATATTTGTTAAAAATATTCACTTATGAGCTTACATTTAGGAGATATTGTTCCCAATTTTACAGCACAATCAACTGAAGGAGAAATAAACTTTCATGAATATATTGGAGATGGGTGGGGCGTTTTATTTTCTCACCCTGCAGATTATACCCCAGTGTGCACTACAGAGCTAGGTAGAACAGCTTTGTTAAAACATGAATTTGAAAAAAGGAATGTAAAGGTTCTTGCAGTAAGTGTTGATGGCATAGAGAAACACTTTTCATGAAGAAATGACATCAACGAAACACAACACTGTTCGGTAGATTTCCCTATCATTGCCGATGAAGATAAAACAGTGGCGGGATTGTATGATATGATTCACCCCAACGCATCTGAAACTTTTACTGTCCGTTCTTTATTCACTATTGGCCCCGATAAAAAATTGAAACTTTCACTAACCTATCCTGCAAGTACAGGAAGAAATTTTGTAGAAATACTTCGTGTTATAGACTCTTTGCAGCTCACCGCAAAATACAGTGTAGCTACACCCGCCGACTGGAAAAATGGAGAAGATGTGATTGTAGTACCTGCAGTGAGTACAGAAGATGCACAAATTAAATTTCCAAAGGGATTGAAAATTGTAAAACCATACTTGCGTTATACGCCTCAACCAGATATTGATTGATAATTAGGAGGATCTACTATTAATCAAAAAGCCCTTGCGAAAAATAAGGGCTTTTCCTATACAATTATTTTCTCTTTAATTGTTGCATGAGCGCCCTAAACTCTTTTGGCGCATCGGCACATAATTCCATTTTTGTACCATTCATGTCTTCAAAATTTAATTTATACGAATGCAACGCAAGCCTATTTATCATGGGACGCTCCTCTAAATCATGCTTACCCAATTTATAGTTTCTTTTTACAGATGATAACATTACTGGCTTACCATCTCCATACAGTGGGTCGCAAGCAAGTGGATGACCAATTTCCTTGGCATGCACACGTATTTGATGCGTACGCCCAGTAAATAACTGAAATGATACCAACGAATAGTGAGGATTAGCATCCAAAACTTCATAGCCAGTTTGCGATTCTTTTCCACTGCGATGCACTGTCATAATACCTTTACGAGTAAGGTGATCCGTTATAGGTGCGTCTATCAACCCAGTTTTTTCTGCGGGCTCACCAATGACAATGCCCAAGTAAAATTTTTCTACCCGGCGCTCCTCAAATATTTTACACAGGAATTTATGCGCTGCCTCCTTCTTTGCGAAAACGACCAAACCACTCGTGTCTTTGTCTAAACGATGCACTACATATATGCTGCCATACTTATCAATCAAATATTCCTTAAGTGATTTTTCTGTTTGCTCCCTATCTGGAATGGTAAGCATACCACTCGGTTTATTTATTGCTACAAAATCATCATTTTCAAAAATGATGTCATATTTATTTTTTGCCAATGCGCTGATTTTTTGCTTGAAGCTTTGAAGCTTTTGCTTTTTTATTTAAAGGTTTTGCTTCTTTCCTGTTTTTTGCAACAACGGGTTTGCTAATTGTTTCGGATGATAACAATGCAGCTGCTGCTTTTTTTTCTGAATGCGTTTTAAATTTTCTAGTCTGTGGAATTTTTATGGCTCTCTCACGCTTCGGGTTTTCCGGTATTAACATTGTTTCTTCCAAAGCCAACGCTATCTCTGCGTTCGTATAATCTCTGCCTTTGCGTTTATCTTCATTTATTACAGCTTTAGTTGGCACAGAAACTTTTTTAGCATCCGTTTCTTCTGGCTTTTTTCCTCGCTTAGATTCGTTCATATATTTCAACACCCGAATTTCTTTATCGCTCAAATAACGCCATTTACTACGCTCTACATTTTTCTTTGTAAGGCCCGCATACATTACTCTATCCAGCGCTTTTACATCATACCCCATGCTCTCAAATATGCGGCGTACAATCCTGTTACGGCCACTGTGTATTTCTATCCCTATTACAGATTTATCTTTTGCATCTGCATAGGCAAGGCTATCTACTTTTACCACCCCATCTTCCAAAATCAAACCTTCTAGCACTTTATCAAAATCTGCTTTTGTAAGAGGCTTGTCTAATTTTACTTCATATATTTTGGTAATCTCGTAACTAGGATGCGATAATTTTTGCGTAAGATCCCCATCATTGGTGAGCAACAAAACACCCGAAGTGTTTCTATCTAATCTTCCAATAGGATATACCCTTTCTGAAGTTGCTTGACGAATAAGCTCGAGTACCGTCTTTCTTCCTTGTGGGTCATCTGTGGTGGTAATGTAATCTTTTGGCTTGTTCAATAAAATGTATACCAAATTCTTAGTTACAAATAATTTTTTGCCATTGTACACAACTTCATCGGTTGGTTGTACTTTATAGCCTGGCTCTGTGCAAATGGTACCATTTACTTTTACCGTGTTTGACGCAATAACTCCTACAGCATCTCTTCTTGAGCAAATGCCACAATGCGCCAAAAATTTATTCAACGGCATTACTTCGTCTGTTGTTAATTGGTTTTTATCAACAGGTTTTGACACTCCTTTAACTTTGGTTATTGTAGCTGCTTTTGAAGGAAACTTTGTTGGCTTGGCATCTTCAAATTTATCTTTTAAGGGGACGCCTCTTTTTACTTGCCTTGCTTTGTACTCTTCTGCTTTTTTAGCTTCAAAGTAGGCTCTTTTTTCTTTGAGGGCTTTTTTCTTCTCTTGGCGAAGTTCTTCTTTTACTACGCTATTTTTTTTTGGATTGATAAACTTTTTGAAAGCATCTTGTCCCATAATGTGGCATTTTTTGCTGTTATTACAACAGTAGGTGAGCTGCAAAGGTAATTTTTATTTGTTAAAGAAAAGCCCTGCATTTGAGTGCAGGGCTAAAAATCATTCATTAATGTATCGTTCCAATCGCTTTTTTATTGAGAAACTGGCTCTGCCATAGTTGGATTTACACTAGTTCCTGCTTTATTCTCTTTTCTGTATCCTTTTCCCCTCTTTCCACCTTCTGCCATTCTTTTTTTCTTCATTTCTGCTACTTTAACCTGCTGTTCTGGGGTTAAAATAGATGCCATACGGGTTTCTTGCTCTGCCTTTAAAGCCGCTCTTTTCTCCCTCATTTCTTTTACCGTAATATTGTCTTGCGCTTTCAATGCATCATGCTTTGCCTTCATTTCTTTGTGGTTGGCTTTCATTTTTGCTTGTTGCTCTTTTGAAAGATTGAGCTCTTTCATCATCATTCCCTTTTCGTGTTTTCCTTTATGACGCTCTGCAGTGGGTTTTGTTTGTGTTGGCCTTTCTGTTTGTGCAGTAGTTGCTAGGGTAAACATACATGCTGCAAAGGATAATACTAGTAATTTTTTCATGGTTCATTGTTTAAATGTTACCATAAATAGACTTAGGGTGATAAAGAAAGTTTAATTAAGAAATTGTTAAAGAAAATCCTTTTTTGGTACTAGCAGAAGAACCCAGGTTTACCTTCATTGGCGAAGCCCATTCAAAATTTATAGTATGGCATCTTCAATTAGGTTATACAATTAATCTGGTAAATGAATCATTTCACAAACTCCTAACTCCTAATCTGTACAAGCTAGAACCAAAAAGGAGTAAAAAATAAAAAGTTGGATTTTTTATTTTTCCGCTGAAACCTTTAGCCACACTATATTGCCTGTGCCATGTTTTTTTTTGCCGGGAAGGCGGGAAGGCGTTTTAGTAAAAACAAGGCGAGAAGGAAAATGCTTTGCAATTTATAACCATAACCTGGGCAGCCAGAACCAAAAAGGAATAAAAAATGAAAAGTTGGATTTTTTATTTTTCCGCTGAAACCTTTAGCCACACTATATTGCGTGTACCATGTTTTTTTTGCCGGGAAGGCGGGAAGGCGTTTTTGTAGAAACAAGGCGGGAAGGAAAATGCTTTGCATTTTATAACCATAACCTGAGCAGCCAGAACCAAAAAGGAATAAAAAATGAAAAGTTGGATTTTTTATTTTTTCGCTAAGACCCTTATCCAATCTATATTGCAGCGATTAGTGAAAAACATCTTGCCAAAACATACGAATACTTAAGGAGTTAGATACTAATCCCCAATTCCTAACTCGAAATTCCTAACTCCAAACAACATCCCTACTTGTTTGCCAACTGCCCGCAAGCTGCATCAATATCCTTACCCCTGCTACGGCGAACACGTACATTTATTTTGTGTTTTATAAGATAGTCTGTAAAAGCATTGGTTCTTTCCTCATCGGGTTTCATAAAAGATACACCTGCTATAGGATTGTACTCTATTACATTTATAAGATGTGTAGGTACTTGCCTGTATATTTTCACCAGATTTTCCGCATCTTCCAACGAATCGTTTATATTGTTAAACAAGATATACTCCAACGTAATTTCATTCTTTGTTTTTTGATGAAAGTATTGCAAAGACTCTATTAAAATCTTTAAATTATTGCTTTCGTTTATGGGCATTATTTCTGTACGTTGCCCATCTGTAGGGGCATGCAAAGAAACGGCTAAATTAAAACGCACTTGGTCATCGCCCAATTGTCGAATCATTTTAGATACTCCCGCAGTAGAAACAGTTATACGATTCGGGCTCATATTCATACAATCCGAAGCCGTAATTTTATCAATTGACTTTAATACATTTTTGTAATTGAGCAAAGGCTCGCCCATACCCATGTACACGATATTACTTAAATTCTTCTCGTATGTTTTTTGACATTGTTCATTCAATAATGCTACTTGGTCGTAGATTTCATCAAATGTAAGGTTGCGTTTTCTATCCATCTTTCCGGTAGCACAAAAAGCGCAAGTAAGGCTACAACCCACTTGCGAAGAAACGCAAGCGGTAAATCTTTTTTCTGTAGGAATAAGAACACCTTCTAACAAATGCCCATCCCATGTTTTAAAACGGGATTTCAAGGTGCCATCATTGCTATGTTGGGTAGTATCAACTGTAATGGCTGGTAATGTAAATTCCTCTTTTAATTTTGTACGTAAGTCCAACGATAAATTGCTCATTTCATCGAAACTGCGGGCATTTTTTTTCCAAAGCCATTCATATGCTTGCATGGCACGAAAGCGCTTATCTCCAATGGTTTCGAAATATTCTTTTAATCCTATAAGGTCAAAATCACGTATGTTTTTCTTTTCCGACATTTCGCAAAGATAAGAAAGCCCCCACTATCTCCCCCACAGGGGGAGGAAATCTTGAAGATTAAAGCGAAGATGATGCATTATTATTTTACTTTAACTTCGCATGCATCTTCGAGTTTTCGCTTCAATAAAAATTAAACAGTAATATGCAGTAGAAGTGTGCGACCCCGCAAAAAAGCGGGGCAAGCTGCGACTGAAGATGATTAAAGATTTCCTGCTTGGACAACAAAAAACAACAAAGAAAAACGAAAATATTTTTATGGAGACGGTTTATATAATTGATGCAGTAAGAACACCGATTGGAAAATATGGCGGAGCTTTAGCAAATGTACGGCCCGATGATTTACTTGCACATGCCATACGTGCGCTAATACAACGTAACCCTACGGTAGATGTAAATGCCATAGAAGATGTAATAGCGGGCGCTGCCAACCAAGCAGGAGAAGACAACCGCAATGTGGCCCGAATGGCTGCATTACTAGCAGGTTTACCTACAACCGTAGCTGGCAATACGGTAAACAGGCTTTGTGCTAGTGGCTTGCAAGCCATTATGGATAGTGCCCGTACCATTGCTTGTGGCGATGCGGAATTGATGATAGCTTGTGGTGTAGAAAGTATGAGCCGTGCACCATTTGTAATGCCAAAAAGCAGCAGTGCATTTGATAGAACTGCCCAGATTTTTGATACAACCATGGGCTGGCGTTTCATCAATAAAAAATTGAGTGAAATGTATCATCCATACAGCATGGGAGAAACAGCAGAAAATGTAGCGAAGCAATTTAATATTAGTAGGGAAGCGCAAGATGAATTTGCAGCTAGTAGCCAAATAAAATATGATACAGCGTCCAAGGCAAATAAATTTGCAGAAGAAATCGTTACGGTAAAAGTGCAACAAGGAAAGGAAGAAATTTTATTTTCAAAAGATGAGCACCCCAGGCTTTCT
>JANMGS010000331.1:0-3037 GCA_031374745.1 Ferruginibacter sp.
TTCATAAATAACCGCTTCATTGTTGTGTGCGTTTACCAATGCCACATCTTGCATTGAAATACCACAAGCGTTTAAAATATTCATCAAAAAGCTCAATTCATCATCTCTTAAAAATGCATGCTCTTTTTCTGCAACAACCAATAAAATATTTTTTGCATTTTTCCCTAAAAATTTTATTGCTCGTTCTCTCTTTATCTGTTCAGCAATCTTTTCGCTGTTTTCCAATAAATCTTCATCCTTCGCTTTTTTTGTATTCCCTGCTGGGTTTGTATTAGCATTGGTATCAATCATACTATTCTCATACAATTCTTTTACCAAAAAAGGAGATAGTTTTATATCATCTAAACCCATAAATATGACTTTTGAATTTTATTTTTCGTTTCTTTGCAGCTAAATTAAACAATATGATTGCTGCAACGAATTTTAATATTACAAAGATAGAAAGGAGCAAATTGAACGACATCAATTTGGAAAATATTCCTTTTGGTAAATACATGTCGGATTATATGCTAGAAGTAGATTACGAAGATGGCGAGTGGAAAACACCCGAAATCAAACCATACCAGCCTTTATTGATACAACCGTCATTGGCTGCTATACATTATGGACAATCGATATTTGAAGGGGTAAAAGCCTACAAAAACCCTGCTGGCGAGGCTTTTATTTTCCGTCCAATGGATAATTTTCGCCGTTTCAACATTTCTGCAGAAAGGATGCAAATGCCTACAGTTCCCGAAGAAATTTTTATTGAAGGAATGAAACAATTGGTGAGGTTAGATGCAAATTGGATTCCGGCCAAAGAAAACCATGCCTTATATATACGCCCATTTATGTTTAGTACCGACGAAACGATAGGGGTGAAGCCGAGTGATAAGTACAAATTTATGATTATTCTTAGTCCTTCGGGCCCGTATTACGCTACGCCAATGCGTATATATGTAGAGGAAAAATATGTAAGGGCCGTGCCAGGTGGTATTGGTTTTGCAAAAGCAGCTGGCAATTATGGAGGTTCTATGTATCCAACAGCGCAAGCCAAGTTAAAAGGATACGATCAAGTATTGTGGACAGATGCTTTTGAACACAAATATGTGCAAGAGTGCGGTACCATGAATGTTTTCTTTGTAATTGGTAATACAGCAATAACGCCTGATTTATCATCTGGTACTATATTAGATGGCGTAACGAGGGATAGCGTAATTACCATGCTAAAAGACATGGGACTTACAGTAGAAGAGCGTGCGTTGAATATAGATGAAGTAATAGAAGCACATAAAGCTGGTACACTTAAAGAAGTATTTGGCACTGGAACAGCCGCTACCATTTCGTTTATAAAAGAACTGCGTTACAAAGATTATGTAATGGAATTTGATGTAGATACATGGGAAGTAGCTCCAAAAGTAAAGACCATGCTTAATGGCATCCGTTACGGAAAAGTGCCAGATACCTATGGTTGGATGATGAAATTGTAAATTTTTCTGTCAATATATTTATGTAAATCACACTAAAAAGCCTTCATTCTAGAAGGTTTTTTAGTGAAACCATAAAAAAACCTATTTTTTTTAATATTTATTTTCCTTTTTTTGATATAAACCCCTACCTTTGCCGTCCGAAAAAAAAGGTTATATAAATGCCAACTATACAACAACTGGTAAGAAAAGGAAGAGAGATCATTAAAGCGAAAAGCAAATCAAGAGCACTTGATGCTTGCCCGCAACGTCGTGGTGTATGTACGAGAGTATATACAACAACTCCTAAGAAACCAAACTCAGCGCTACGTAAGGTAGCTAAAGTACGTCTTACAAATAAGATAGAAGTTATTGCCTACATCCCAGGTGAGGGTCACAACTTACAAGAACACAGTATCGTTTTGATACGTGGCGGTAGGGTGAAAGATTTGCCAGGTGTACGTTATCATATCGTTCGTGGTTGTTTAGATACTGCGGGAGTAAAAGATCGTAAGCAAAGTCGTAGTAAATATGGTACTAAGAAAGCTAAGAAATAGAATCTAGATATTAGATTTTAAACATTAGATAATAAAACAAATACACTTAAACTAGGGTTGAGTAAAGTTTTAAACCTTGAAGAAATTTAACCCTTAAACAAATTAAAAATTAAAAGAAATGCGTAAAGCACAAGCCAAGAAATTACCCCTAGCTCCAGATCCAAAATTTAACGACAAATTGGTTACTCGTTTTGTAAACAACCTTATGTGGGCAGGTAAAAAAAGTGGAGCATATACCATATTTTATGATGCTTTAGATAAAGTAGCTAAAACAACAGGTGAAGAAGGATACGAAGTTTGGAAAAGAGCTTTGACTAACATCACGCCTGGAGTAGAAGTAAGAAGCCGCCGTATTGGTGGTGCTACTTTCCAAATTCCTTCGGAGGTTCGTCCTGATAGAAAAATTTCTTTGAGCATCAAATGGATGGTACGTTACAGCCGTGAAAGAAATGGTCGTAGCATGTCCGACAAATTAGCCAACGAAATAGTAGCAGCAAGCAAAGGTGAAGGAGCTTCTTACAAAAAGAAAGAAGATACCCATCGTATGGCTGAAGCCAACAAAGCTTTTGCTCACTTTAGAGTTTAATTGATTCGAATTTTTATAGAAAAACCCGCTCTTATGAGTGGGTTTTTTATTGCGTATAGAATATTCATTCATTAAAATTTTTAAGAAAGAATCAACTAGCTTTTTCCTGTATTTTACGCACAATGGCCAATACCAATTTACGTGGTGTAAATCGTATACTAGTAGCCATAATGGTATTCATCAGCCCATGAATAACCGTCATTTTATTTTTCATCAAAGCTTTGTAACCAAATTCAGCTACTTTTTTGGATGTAGGTAGTTTTTTCCCTTTTACCAAATTGCTTTCATGCATGGCTGCAGATTGAAAGATGTTGCTTTCTGTAGCCCCCGGGCAAAGACATGTTACATGTACGCCTGTACCTTGCAGTTCGTTGTATATGGCTTCGCTAAATGATAATACGTAACTTTTGCTGGCAAAATATACAGCCATGGTTGGTCCTGGTTGAAAG
>JANMGS010000338.1:0-1979 GCA_031374745.1 Ferruginibacter sp.
GACTACAAAAATGAAATTCTTTCATCAATTATATATTACAATATTTTAATTAATCATTATATTATTCACAGTTCCAACGAAGCGTCCATTCTATACCCATGCAGGCAATAATAGATGTATACATACACGGTTTAAAAAAATTATAGTGCGCAAATGATATAAATTTTTAAATGAATTGTGTAACATTAATTATACAAGTGTGTAGAACTTAGCATTATTAAAATTATAAACTCAAAACCTATCATTATGAATAATGAAACAAATTTGCATGGCCATGAAGCAATAGAGATGGTAAAGAAATTGGTAAAATAAATAAACATTTGTCTTTTTTGTACAAATTTAAAAACGGGCGATGGCGCTACTACTAGACCAATGGCTGCGCAAGAAGTAGATGACGAAGGAAACCTTTGGTTTTTTAGTGATAAGGAAAGCGAAAAGAATGAAGAAATAAAAAACGACCATAAAGTTCAATTGTTTTTTGCCGACCCAACCAAAAGTTCCTATTTGGTTTTAAATGGCGAAGCCGAAATAATAATTGATTATGAAAAAGTAGAAGCACTGTGGTCTCCTTTGGTAAAAACATGGTTTAAAGAAGGAAAAGACGATCCAAACATTAGTATTATAAAAGTAAACAGCAAATCCGCATACTATTGGGATACCGAAGGAAACAAAATGATCAACTTTTTTAAGATGATTGCATCTGTAGCTACCGGTACAACTTTAGTGGATGCTAAAGAAGGTTCACTAAAATTGTAAAAAAATACAAAGCAGCAAACTAAAAACTACTGCCTTTTATGTACTAGCGCAGGCTCTATCCGAAAAAAATAGCTATGAAACAATTCTTGGTATTGCAAATTTTTTTATTGAATATGTGCAATATAAGTGCGGAAAATATATCGAATAAAAACTACGAAATCAGCTATGATATCCTTTCAGATTCTTCCAGTGCTTATGCATTAATAGCAGGCGGAAGCAAAGGAATAGGCTATGCTATAGCAGAAGCTTTGGCAAAACGAAATTACAATTTGGTTTTAATAGCTAGAAATGAGGATACCTTATTGGCAGTAAAAAATAAATTAGAATTATTATATCCCATACATGTAGAAATATTGTCAAAAGATTTAAGCAAAGAAACATCCGCTGCCGAGATAGCAATTTGGTGCAATACAAAAAATATACGATTAAAAATACTTTGTAATGTAGCTGGTATTGGAGGTGCCAATGATTTCTTATCATCTACACTTGACAGTTTACAATATATGGCTCGACTAAATATTGAATCGATGATGAGTTTGACCTTAACGCTGTTACCGCTCTTAGAAAAAAATGCACCCTCTTATATTCTTAATGTAGCAAGTATGGCTGCGTTTGCTCCAATACCGGAAAAAAATTTATATGCAGCCACTAAATCCGCTGTATTGTATTTTAGTTATGGTTTGCGTTATCAGCTAAAGAATAAACACATCAGTGTGAGTTGCCTTTGCCCAGGGCCGGTATTTACCAAACCATCTATAGAAAAAGATACCAAAGAAAAATTAGGATGGTTTGGAAAACAAATGGCCGTAGCACCAAAAAAAGTAGGGGAAGTATGTGTTAGAAAAATGATTAAGGGCCGAATGATTATTGTACCTGGCACTTTAGCAAAATTGGTATCCATTTTTATTCGTGCCATACCTAAAAGATGGGCAGCAGCTATTTACCATAAGTTGGGATAGTTAAAAAAAGGAAGTCTTTACTTCCCATTGATAGGTTTGCGAATAGTATTTTTTGAGCTGTTAAATTAATTATTTGCAAAAATGAACCGTTTAGTAGAAACCACTTCATTTTAATAATAGTAAAACCCATTATTTATTGCTACAAAAGCAATAAATAAACATAGCAAAAGAAAATTCCAATTTCTATAAATTTTTAAAAAGCAAATTGAATGTGCATTCAATAAATGTATGAATAATGTAAATTTTTAATTTGATTGTGTAAGG
>JANMGS010000405.1:0-3219 GCA_031374745.1 Ferruginibacter sp.
CAGCATCGGTAACAGCGGGTAATACACTTGTATGGTATAATGCAGCAGTAGGAGGTACAATAGTTACTTCTCCCAATTTAAACACAGCGGGTACAGTTTCCTATTATGCGGCTAGCCGAAATACGGCTACTGGCTGCGAGAGTATAAATAGAACAATGGTTACATTGTCTATTACGCAAGTTGCCGCTTCTACTGTTTCTGCTAGCAGCGCTACAACTTTCTGCCAAGGTGGTTCGGTAATTTTAACAGCAAACAATGCTGCATCTTATTTATGGAGCAATGGTGCAACAACCCCTTCTATTACCGTAAGTACAAATGGATCATATAGTGTTACGGGTACTACAGGTGCTTGCACGAGCACACCTGCTCCGGTTACCGTAACTGTAAATCCATTGCCAGCCGCAAACATAACAGCAAGCGGTGCAACTACTTTTTGCCAAGGCTTGAATGTTACCCTTACCGCATCTGCCGGTTCGAGTTGGTTGTGGAGCAATGGTGCTACAACCCAATCTATAACAACTACAACAACTGGAAATTTTTCTGTAACAGTTAATAGTGCTGCAGGTTGTAGCAACAGTTCTTCTGCTACTTCTGTTACTGTAAATCCAAACCCTGCAGCAATCGTTTCTGCAAATGGGCCTACTACTTTCTGCCAAGGTGGAAATGTAATTTTAACAGCCAATACCGGAGCCACTTATCTATGGAGCAATGGTGCTACTACACAAACTATTTCAGTTCCTGCATCTGGATCATTTAGTGTGGCTGTAACACAAGCAGGTGGTTGTGTAAGCAATTCGTCTAACACGGCTGTTACAGTAAATCCATTGCCTATAGCTGCTATTACAGCAGCAGGTCCAACAAGTTTTTGCCAAGGAAGCAATGTGGTTTTAACTGCAAGTGCAGGTAGTACTTGGCTATGGAGCAATGGTGCCACTACACAATCTATAAGCGCAAGTACGGCGGGCAATTATTCTGTAACTGTAAATAGTGCTGCAGGTTGTACTGCTAGTTCTACAGCAATGGCGGTATCGGTTAGCCCTAATCCAACGGTAAGTTTATCTGCATCTCCATACACCAGTTTGTTCCCTGGTTTAACCACAACACTTACAGCGAGTGTAACGCCATCGGGTAACTATATTTACACATGGTATAAAAATGGCGTATTGGTAAGCGGTGCCAATAGTACAACAATAACTGGCATTAATTTAGACAAGCTTGGAAGCTATTCCGTAAACGTTACAAACGCTACTGGTTTACCTTGTAGCAAAACATCTGGTATAGTAGCCATCACAGATTCGGTAACTAACAAAATGTTTATTTACCCTAGCCCAAATAACGGTCAGTTCAAGGTAGCATATTACACCCCAACTTCAAACCCTAAAAACACATTGGTTATATATGATAGTAAGGGTGCGAAAGTTTATACAAAGCAATATGCTATAACAAGTGCTTACCAAATAATGGATGTAGATATGCGGAAGAATGGTAAAGGATTATACCAAGTTGTATTGCTAGATGCCAATGGCAAAGTTGTAGCGAACGGCTCTGTTTCCATCATGTAATAAATTTCAATATTTCTAAAAAGCTCCAATGTAAAAGTTGGAGCTTTTTTTTAAAAAAAATATTGTCCAAATAAAGATTATGCGCTGTGTGCATAGGTGCGCCTCGATTCGTATCCCCAAGAACCGTTTGCTTATGTCACGAACCGAGGCTACACTTCCCCATTTTTTTAAAAGTATTTACTTGTTCCTTCTTAAAATTTAAACTATATTCGTTAGACTATAAACCTAAAAATGAAAAAAAACAATCCAACATTATTAGCTTGCTTAGTAAGCTTTTTGCTCTTAATAATTTCCTCTTGCTATGTCCCAAAGATTGTGATAAATGATGGTGAAAAATGGATACCAAAAAATTTCAATCCCAAAATAGATATGTTGGTGATTGAAAGTAGTCCTTCTAAGACACAAACCAGAAAAATGCAAAAATATATGGAGGAAAAATATCCTTATAAATATGAATTTGTAACTACAGAAGAATTGGTGGACAAAAAAGGGAAATGCAGCGATAAAAAGCTTTATAGGTTTATACTGAATAACGCAAGTGGAACGCTTACGTATGCATCTGACCTATATGAAAAAGCTGGAGGTACGCATAAAGTGTATGCCGCCACAAATGATTTTTATTTTTCTGACAGGGATGCCAATAAAATGTATCCAGAAACAAAAATGGCTGCATCTTACCCATACCAATCTTTTAAGAATGTAATAAATGTAATTTTGAAAAAGTTTGAGTAAGATTGTTTTTTTGCTTTTGAAAATTTATACTTGAAACTACTTTTATCTTGCAATCGTTTTCTCCAAACCGATTCCCCTTCTTTATACTTTTATTTTTGAAAAGTTGTATAAGCCTAGTAACTGGTTTCTACATCGGGTGCATGTAAAATGGACGCAAGCCATATCAACTTTAAGCAACCGCTTTCATGCTCAGGAGAATTGACAATGAGGACATCCCTATTCTTCAGGAATTTTAGTTTCGAATACCACAAATAGCATCGATGAATAATTTTTTCTCATTAACTTTAGCAACAATTAAAAACTAACCATGAAACAATTTGTACTATTTTTTTCTTTCTTGTCTGCAAGTTTTATTTTGTCTGCACAAAAAAATCTTACTATAGAAACCAAAGATTTTATTCCTTCGGGCGTGCAAGTAACCATTACTAAAGGAACCAATTTGGTAGCAGGCAAACTGGTAGATTATACAACCCATACTGGCTACCTCGATTTAAAAAATGATACTGGAAAACTAATTGCAAAAGTGTTTTTTACTTACTATAAAAAAGAAGGAGAAGCTGCAAGCAAGCGACCAATTTGTTTTACTTTTAATGGAGGCCCAGGCTCTTCCTCTGTGTGGTTGCATATGGGTGGGTTAGGGCCAAAGCGGGTGGTATTGCAAGATGATGGCACTGCTACTGCACCTCCTTATCGTACAGTAGACAATGAATACAGTTGGTTAGATAAGACCGACCTTGTTTTTATAGACCCCGTGGCTACCGGCTACAGCAGACCAGCAGCGGGGGAGAGCCCAAAACAATTTCATGGCTTTGTAGAAGATGTTCAATCCATCGGTTCTTTTATTCGTCATTTTTTATCTAGGTATGAACGTTGGGGTTCTCCAAAATTTTTGGCAGGCGAAAGTTATGGTACAACAAGGGCAGCA
>JANMGS010000452.1:0-14362 GCA_031374745.1 Ferruginibacter sp.
AACAGCAATTGAACCAAAAAGTATATTTTATTCTTTTACATAAATTTTGTATACCTCAAATATTATTTTCACTAAGCCAATATCTTTTTTACATTAAATGAAATATTTAAAATACTTTATCTACTTAGCTACCAATTGGAATATTCCTATAGCCTGGCATATTATTAGAAACGAAATACGTGGAGAAAAGAAATATGGTATTAACACCACCGGTGCTGATAATTTAAAAGGTTTAGAAAAAAAAGGTATTGATATTTCACATGCAACCATATACATGCCTGTATCATACGATGTGCTTGAGCAATTCTTTGAAGAAGTAAAAATCGCCTCCTTTCATCATTTTTTGGATATTGGATGTGGCAAAGGTAGAGCAATATGTGTTGCCGCAACTAAAGGGATACGTAAAATAAGTGGAATAGAATCGTCAAAAGATTTATTTAATGTAGCTAAAGAGAATATTACCATCACAAAGGAGAAAATACCGGATGCAAATATTACAATTTACAACAACGATGCTTTTTATTTTGAAATTGACTATGATGTAGATTGTATTTTTATGTTCAACCCATTTGACGAAACCATTATGAGTGCTGTAATGGAAAATATAGAAATTAGTTTAGAAAATAACCCAAGGGTTATGACCATCATTTACATAAACCCTTTAGAAAACCATGTTTTGAAAGAATGGGGTTATGAAGAAATTTTCTATAGCAAGAAGATGCACTATTTGGAAGGAAGTATTTTTGTAAAATAGTCCTTAGTACTATTTCTATTTTACAAAAATACGCTACATCTCCTCATTCATTTTCTTTAGTATTATTTTTCCATGGCTTCAGTATAAGCTCGGGTTTCACCTGTGGTTTTTAATACCGATTGGACAAACAATATAGCCCAATATCTGCAAAGCCTCATTGGGCTATTTGTTTGATACCATCAGCATTTACCACTATAAGATTTTTAAAACATTAGCATGCTTTAAAAATCACGTTGGTATAACATTCAACCACATTGGGATTAAATGAAAAAACCCACAAGCTCTTTTAAACTTGCAGGTTTTTGTTTTATACACTTCAAAATGAAAATCCAAATATACAATTCTCTACTTCTCCATCAACTCTACACTTCTACTTATAAATTGTGTTAAGTTTTTTCCTGCTAATAATCCTTGTGAGAGCAATGCAAGATCAGCCAAATTTTTAACCAACTTTTCTTGTTTCCCCTCTTCAGTTTCCGCCAAAATATTTTTAAAAATAGGGTGATTACCGTTGACAGTAAGGGCAACTTCATCTGGCATCTGCGCATAAAATGCCGCCATGCCGCCACCTACTGCTGCCATATCTTTCATTCTACGCATTTGTTCTGGTCGAGTAGCAGTTACAGGTGGAGCTTCTGCACTTAATCCTTTTACTTCTACATTTATATGAAGCCCTTCTTGCGGTTGCTCAAACAATACTTTTAATTTTTCTGATTCATCTTTTGTTAACACACTTTCTGCTCCTTCAGATTTATCAATTAAGTTATCAGCAATATCTGCATCTACCCTAGTGAAAATAAAATCGTTCCATTTCATTTCTACTGTATTTATAAATGCAGCATCAACCAAGGTTTCTGCTTTTACAACCACAAAACCTTTTGCGATGGCTTGCTGTATATATGCATCTTGCTGTATCGGATTTGTAGTGTAAAGAATTACTTGTTTGCCCTCCTTATTTTTTTGCAACGCAGTAGCCGTTACATATTCTTCTTTTGTAAAAAATTTACCTGTGGTATCTTCCATTATAAAAAAGCTATTAGATTTCTCTAAAAACTTATCGTCTGTCATCATACCATATTTCACAAACAAACCAAGGCTTTCCCATTTTTGCTCAAACTCGTTTCTTTCACTTTTAAATAGCTCGTCTAATTTGTCTGCTACTTTTTTTGTAATGTGTGCATTTATCTTTTTCACATTAGGATCTCCCTGTAAATAACTACGGCTTACATTTAATGGAATATCCGGACTATCAATAACACCTTGCAGCAACATCAAGAATTCTGGTACAATATCTTTTACCTCGTCTGTAACAAATACTTGGTTGCTGTATAATTGTATTTTATCTTTTTGTATTTCGTAGCTCTGTTTTATTTTAGGGAAATACAAAATACCAGTAAGATTAAACGGATAATCCACATTCAAATGAATCCAAAACAAAGGTGTTTCATTGTAAGGATATAACTCTTTGTAAAAATTTTCGTAATCTTCTTTGGTAAGGTCAGCTGGTTTTTTGGTCCAAGCTGGGCTGGTATTATTTAAAGCCTTTGGTACAATTGGTTCTACAGGCTCTTCGCCTTCTTTAGGTTCAACCGGCTCTGGTACTTTTTCATTTACATCTGTAAAGAAAATAGATACTGGTAAAAACTTACAGAATTTTTCTAATGTAGATTTAATTTTATAGCCATCTAAAAACTCTTTGCTTTCTTCATTAATGTGTAAAACAATGTCGGTGCCACGCAATTCTTTTTCTACTGTTTCTAGCGTAAATGCTGGACTCCCATCACACTCCCATCTTACTGCGGTAGCACCTTCTCTAAAACTCTTTGTAATAACTTCTACTTTTTCACTTACCATGAAGGAAGAGTAAAACCCTAATCCAAAATGCCCAATAATATTATTTTCATTTTGGCCTTTGTATTTTTCTAAAAATTCTTCAGCCCCACTAAATGCAACTTGGTTCAAATACTTATCTACTTCGTCCTCTGTCATACCAACCCCCCTATCACTGATGGTAATGGTTTTCTTTTCGGTATCTAATTTAATGTCTATCCGAAGCTCGCCAATATCACCTTTTGCTTCGCCAATAGAAGACAATGTTTTTAATTTTTGCGTAGCATCTACTGCATTACTGACAAGTTCTCTGATAAAAATGTCATGTTCACTGTATAAAAATTTCTTTATGATAGGGAAGATATTCTCCGTTTGTACCCTAATATTACCTTTTTGCATATGTATATGATTGTTAATGGTTGAAAAATGTCAAAGAAAATGCCATAATCATTTTGCTGCCATGATGACAAACACCTGTATAAATTGTTTAGACAATAATTATAGCTAAATCCAATATTGGCACTACTTTCGCTCCCTAAAAATAAATGACGTTACATGAGAAAATTATTTTCTTCTAAATATTTGATTTTACTGGTTTATGTAGGATTACTTGGCCTGAAAAGTTATAGCCAAACTACCATATTTTCGGAGAATATGGGCGTACCAACTGGGAACACCATTATAGCAACTTATGCAGCTGGAACAGCTCCAGCAACATTTCAAAATAAAGGAATACTATCTTATGGCATTGGTGGAGCTGCAACAACATCCGATGTTAGAAATACAAGTGTATCGTCTACTTATCCGGGATTTTCTGCAGGAGGAAATGTTTTTTTTAGCGCTACAAGTGGGGTATATGGCTTTTCAATTGAATCCATAAATGCTTCTACCTTTTATAATGTAGGATTGCAATTTGGTTATAGAAAAGAATCTGGTACGTTACATGCTTCCTTTTCTGTAGAATTTTGGGATGGTACCGCATGGGTAGTTATTGAAAATACATCAGCAGGATTGTTTAATGAGGCAGCAAACGCATCCACTGGTTGGTATTTATCCAAACCTTTAAGTTTACCAAATGCGGCTCAAATTGCAGGATTAAAAATACGATTTGTAAAAACTGGAACTGCATCCATACGATTGGATGATGTAAAATTAACTGGTATTGCCTACTTAGTACCTACCATTACCTCTATGGCGCCAACATCTGCAAATGCCGGTGATCCTAGTTTTACAATAACTGTTAATGGCTCAAATTTTGTTAGCGGTGTTTCTACTGTAACCTGGAATGGTTCGGCTGTTGTTACTACTTTTGTAAATACAACTCAATTAACGGCTATTATACCTGCAGCTAATATTGCAACAGTGGGCACCGCAAATGTAGGTGTAAGTACTGGTTCACTTAATTCTGCAACAACTTTACCTTTTGCTATTAACTCCGTAGCTGGGGGCAATTTAACCCTAACTTCCCCGTTACCTACTTTTGGAAACATTTGTATAAACACAACTTCTGCCCAAAACTCATTTACCATTGATGGAACTGGTCTTAATGGAACCAACTTAACAATTGCTGCAGTGCCAGGGTATAGTTTTTCAGAAACTTCGGGTGGTACATTTACGTCTACACTAAGCATAGCTTATACAGGCTCAACCATTACAGGTAAAATAATCTATGTAAAATTTACCCCAACTTTAGTACAATCATATGCTACCAATATTTTAATAGATGGAGCTGGTATTACCAATTATCCAATTGCGGCTATTGGTTCGGGTGTAAATGATGCGCCTACAGTTACAACGGGGGTTGGATCGAATATAACCGCTACCACTTCTACTGTTGCTGCAAACATTGGTTCTATTGGCTGCGCACCAATAACAACATACGGTATTGAATATAGCACAGCCACCGGCTTTCCCAATGGCAGTGGCACACAAGTTCCATCTAGCAATTTAAGCGGAGGAAATTTTACAGTTGCATTAACCAGCCTGATACCCAATACAAGATATTATTACAAAGCATATGCAACAAATAACATTGGCACCAGCTATGGTTCACAAATGGCATTTACTGCTACTGCGTTGCCTGTGCCAATGGCTACACAACCTGGGCTAAGTTTCACAGAAACATTTGCTGACATAGCAGCATGGAGTAGTTTTTTTATAACGGGTAATGGCGCCAATCATTTCACTGGTCTTGGAGCTGCCGGAGTAGGAGGAATACCAAATGGTACCACACTAACAGCCTCAACCTTATTTTTTCAAAATGTAAATGTGGGTCCACCCGTTACACCAGGTACTACTGGTGGTGTACACCGTGGTACCGACCAAGTTCCCTCTACGCAGTCTATCGTTTTATTGTCTACCGGATCTCCGGATAATAGTACTTCTGCTGCCATAGATTTTTATATGGATTTTACCGGTGTAAATGCTGGTACACTAAGTTTCGATTATGAAGAAGTAAATAACTCAACGGGAAATAGAAATGGTTCATTAAGAGTGTATGCAAGTATTGATGGAATTAGTTTTACAGAATTACCATTTGCAAATATTTTAAATTTTATAAACAACGTTCCATTTAGTGGTACTAAATCAAATATAGCTTTACCTGCTTTTTTCAATGGCAGTGCCACTGCAAGATTGAGGTTTTACTACCACAATGGAGATGCGGCAGTAGGCTCAGGCTCTAGGCCAAAAATAAGTATTGATAACTTGACTGTAACGGCAGTAGCTACAACGCCATGTGTAAGCCCAACTGCACCTGCAACTTCTTTAGCTTTTGGCACCATAACAGATGTTTCTATACAAGGAAGTTTTACCGCATCAACTGGCCCAGCAGATCAATACCTCATAGTAATGAGCGTAAACAATAGCCTTACCGGAAACCCTATAGATGGGCAAATTTATAATATTGGTGATAATTTAGGAGATGGAACTGTAATTGCAAAATCGAATGCAACAAACTTTACTGCAACAGGCCTATCCCCTCTTTCACAATATTACTTCTTTGTTTTTCCTTCCAATGCTGTTTGTACTGGTGGACCACTTTATTTTACAACCCCCAATTTAAATGGAAGTGCAACTACCATTGCTGGATTACCTAATTGTATTGCACCTGCTACCCAGCCTACCAATTTAATTTTTGGCACAACTACTACCAATTCCATTTCGGGTTCGTTTACAGCTTCTACTGCCAATGAATATTTGGTATTGAGGAGTACTTCCTCCACATTAACCAATAACCCTGTAAATGCACAAATATATAATGCTGGGGATGTGTTAGGAAATGCCATCGTTGTACAAAGAAATGCTGCTACAACATTTACAGCAAATGGTTTATTGCCCAATACGCCCTACTACTTTTTTGTATTTGCATTAAACAATCAAGCGTGTATAAATGGGCCAGTTTATAACACAACAAATCCATTGAACAATACCCAATCTACTTTACCATTACCTGCCTGTATCTCACCAACGGCTCAGGCATCCAACCTTGTTTTGTCGGTAGCCAACACTGCTATTGCTGGCAATTTTAATGTTGCTGTAGGTGCCGATAGTTATTTAGTAATAAGAAGCACCGCTCCATCTCTTAGTGCTTTGCCTATAGATAATTCAACATACAATCTGGGAGATATAATTGGTGGTGGAACTGTTATCTCAAATAGTGCTGCCAATAGTTTTGTTAACTCCAATTTATTGGCAAATACTACCTATTATTTTTATGTATTTGCTGAAAATAAAAATTGTACGGGTGGTCCATTATATTTAACAACCAATCCACTTAATGGAAATGCTACAACGACTAATGCCTCACCCAATAATTATTATTTTGGCACTTTGCATTCTCATTCAGATTATTCAGATGGAAACCAAGATAACCCGGGCTATACACCAGCACAAGATTATGCCTACGCCATGACAGCAAATTGTATGGACTTTCTAGGCATTTCAGAACACAATCATTTTTCTACAGTAGACAATCCTGGTAATCAAGTAGCCAACTATCATTTGGGTACTACACAAGCAAACGCATTTACGGCATCTAATCCAAATTTTTTAGCCATGTATGGTATGGAGTGGGGCGTAATATCTGGTGGTGGACATGTAATAGTTTACGGAGATGGCATGGATGATTTATTTGGTTGGGAAACTGGTAGTGGCGTTTGGGGTTCATCAAATAACTACGATGTATTTGTTCCAAAAAGTACTTACACAGGAAGCACTGGTTTGTTTAAAAATATTAATGATAGAATTGCACAAAATACTTTTGCAACGTTGGCTCACCCTAACCTCACAGATTTTAATGGTATAGGAAATACTACTCCTTACGATATTGTAGCCGATAATGCCATTGTAGGATCTGCGGTAGAAAGTGGCCCTTCGGGATCTACCAATACCACCTATTCCAACCCTGGGTCTTCCTTAGCATACTTGTGGTATTACCAAACTATGTTAGCAAAAGGATATCACTTAGGGCCGACTGTAGATCATGATAATCACAAAACAACTTTTGGTCATACCACACTTTCTCGTACAGCAGTTGTAGCAGCTTCATTGTCTAAAACAAATATTATAAGTGCTATCAGAAATATGCGTTTTTATGTTACGCAAGATTGTGACACGAAAGTTGATTTTTCTATCAACACAAAAATATTGGGCTCTATTTTTACTGATAGATACGCCCCTACTATTTCTGTAACACTTACAGATGCTACTACTAATACAACCAACGCTACCATAGCAGTTTGGTATGGTGTGCCAGGCAGTGGTGTATTGCCCACACAAATATATTCTAGCATTGGTAGTACATTAACCTTTACTGATTTAAATTTGGCAAACCTTGCAACAGGTTACTATTATATTGAAGTAACAAATGGTACTAGTAAAATGGTAACAGCACCCATATGGTATACTAGAGACGATGCGTTTGTATTACCCGTAAAGCTTAGCAATTTCAATGTTCAAAAAATAGAAAAAACAGTAAAAATAATGTGGACTACTGAGCTAGAAACCAATAGCAGTTATTTTATTGTGGAAAGATCCAATGATGCAAAAACATGGACAAATATTGCAAAAATATATGCGGCAGGTTTTAGCAGCACCAAAATAGACTATAGTATTTTTGACAATACGCCTGTTAATGGTATAAATTACTACCGCCTAAAACAGGTTGATAAAGATGGTAAGTTTGAATATTCAAGTATAAGAACGGCACTTTTTAATGTGGCGTATGATATTGTAATTGCACCGAATCCTGCTAAGGATTTTATAAATATAGGTACCAACAAAAACGATCGTAAAATAATACAAATCCAATTAACAGATATGACTGGTAAAATCATTAGAAATATAAATACCACTCAGTCCTTCACAAGTATAAGTACCATTGGACTTTCCAAAGGTTTGTATTTTGTAAGAGTGGTTGGTGAAAAAAATACCGTAACACAAAAAATAATGCTGCAGTAAGTGTTTCAATTTAATTAAACAAAAGCCACGAGATTTTATTTCGTGGCTTCTTGTATGGGTGTATTTAAAAATGCCAAAAGGATTATCAACCTTATTGGTATTTTCAAAATAAATGTATCATAAAAAGATTGATAACCCTATTTGCAGAAAATTTCTTTAGTATAAGGCAGATATTCTCTGTTTGTACCCTTATGTTGCCTTTTTGCATGTAATTATAGTTAATTTTTTATTACCTTATTGTTAGTACAGATAAAGTATCACGTGTATTTAACGGAAAATCTGTCAGTTATTATCATTCATTTTTTTTGTTACTAGTATGGGGATTGTAAAGAGATATTTTAGCCTACTTTTGCACCCTAAAAAAAAACATATGCGGTATCTATACTCCTTTATTCTATTGCTCTTGGCAACATTTTCACAAGCACAAACAAATCCTACACCACAAACGTTGCCCTATACGCAAGATTTTGCCGCACTAGCCCATACATCCTCAACCTACCCTGCTGGCTGGCAAGGCTGGACAATTTCTACTATTCCTGGAAGTGCATTCAACACTGCTACTGCAACTGCCGACAGAGCACTTATACCCAGTATTACTGCTTCTACAAACAGTGGAAATGTGAATAATTATGATGGCAAAATTGGTTTTTTAAACACAGGTTCTTTGGATCTTGGTCTTGTTTTGGCTATAACCACTACTGCGCAAAGTAATATTCCAGTAAGTTATGATATAATGACTATTAGAAACCCATACGACGGGGCTTCAAATACACGTTTTAATGAAGTTACACTTCAATATAGAGTTGGTACTTCTGGAAATTTTACAAACTTAACAGGTATAGAATACCAAAACAATACTACTACACAAACTACTGCTGTTACTACTCCTCAAAATTTGTTAACCAAGACTATCACACTTCCAGCAGCTTGCGACAACCAACCAGTTGTTCAATTACGTTGGGCAAGCAGGCAAATAAGTGGTGCTGGAGCAAGACCTAGTTTTGCTGTTGATAATATTAGTGTGGGTAATAGTGGCGTAGATATTCTTCCTCCTACCGTTACTACCCTTAGCCCAGCTGATGATGCAACAAATGTATCTACTACAACAAATTTATCTATTGTATTTAGTGAAGGGATACAAAAAGGAATAGGAAATATTTTGCTGAAAAGATCAGCTGATAATAGCATTGTACAAACAATAGATGTAACTACTGCAACGGTAGCTGTAAGCGCAAATATTGCTACAATAACCATAAATCCTTTGCAACTAAGCACTGGATATTATGTAGAAGTAGCTGCTGGATCTTTCAAAGATTTGGCCAACAATAATTTTGCAGGTATTACAGGTAACGCTATTTGGAATTTTACTACTGGTATTACTATTTTTAATGCAGATTTTAATACATGTACTAGTACATTAACAAATGGTTTCACCGCATTTAGTGTAACAGGCGCCCAAGTTTGGGCATGTACAACTTTTGGCCATGGCACTACACCAACAGGCAGTGCGCCAAACGGTGTGCAAATAAATGGTTTCGCTAGTGGCTCAAATGTGATTAATGAAGATTGGCTAATTTCTCCCTCATTAAATTTAGTATCTACCACATTTCCTTTATTATCCTTTTGGAGTAGAACTGCTTTCAATGGCGCTCCTCTAAAATTAAGGGTATCTACCAATTATACAGGAACAGGAAATCCTGCTCTTGCAACTTGGACAGACTTAAACGGAAGCTTTCCTTTACCTACATCTGATATATGGAAACTTAGTCAAAACATAAATCTTGCAGCTTATAGGACTGCCAATACTTATATCGCATTTGTGTATAATTCTACCGATGATGATGGCGCTAGGTGGACATTGGATGACCTTAAAATAGATAACTCTCCTACTCCACCCCCTGCATCCCTTACACCTAACACGGGTGAAGTGAACTTTGGATTTGTAGCAGCCGCTAGCGGTTCTGTAAAGACAATGCTTTTTACTGCCAATGATATTACAGGAGCTGTAACATTAAATGCTACAGGCAATTTCCTTATTTCTAAAACGAATGGCAGTTTTACTTCTTCCATTACTTATACAAATGCCGAAGCAAATAATATTGCTAAAACAGTTTATGTTCAATTTTCGCCTACAGCGCCTACTGTAACTTATGCTGGTAATCTTACCATCAGTACCCCATTGGTTATCGATACGATTATTGCATTAAAAGGAAACAGTATTGATGCGGCCACAACTTTAGATGTTGTAAATTGGAATATTGAATGGTTTGGCAGTACGACTTTAGGCCCTACCAACGATGCGCAACAAGAGCAGAATGTAAAAACAATCATGCAAAATATAGGTGCCGATGTATTCGCACTTGAAGAAGTAGTGAGTGAAACAAGGCTCGCAAATATAGTAAGCCAAATGCCAGGCTACTCCTATGTACTTTCTAATTATGGGTCGTATACAAATCCATTTCAACCTGGTGCCGGTACTTTGGCTGATGCACAAAAACTGGGTATGGTTTATAAAACCGCGTTGTTTCCAGGCGGCCTTACAACACAAGCGCTTTTATCTGCAGGAATAAATACTGCAGCAGATATAACAAACCCCGCCTACAATTGGTATGCTAGTGGTCGTTTTCCTTTTATGGTTACGGGTACAACTACGTTAAATGGCATTACTAAAACAATTCGTTTTGTAATTGTACATGCAAAAGCTAATACATCTCCTACACTTACATCTTATGCTCGCAGAAAAGCTGGCAACGATTCTTTACGTATCAATTTAAATACATTTTATCCAAACGATAACATCATCATGTTGGGCGATTTTAATGATGATTTAGATTCAACCATTACTGCTGGTATCAATCCAAAATTATCTTCATACAAACAGTTTATGGATGATGCTACCAATTTCTTCTCGCCTACTTTGGCATTGAGTCTTGCAGGAAAAAAATCAACCATCAGTTACAACGATGTGATAGATCATGTGTTGCTTTCAAACGAAATACAATGTTCTTATTTACCAAACTCTGCCAATATCCTTACAGATGTAACATCGCTTGTTACAAACTATGGCTCTACTACAACAGATCATTATCCGGTGTTCAGTAGATATTTATTTGTGCAACCACAAGCTGCTACCATTGGTTATGCTGCTTCTCCTTATTGTAACAATGCCGGTACTGCTACCCCAACATTTACGGGAACAACCGGCGGTGTTTATTCGTCTACAACAGGTCTTTCATTAAATGCAACAACTGGTGTTATAAATTTGCCAACAAGCACAGCAGGAACGTATACTGTTACTTATACCCTTGCAGCCAATGGAGCATGCAACCCATTGTTTACAAATACTGCTGCTGTTACAATAACTGCTGCTGCAAATGCTACCATTGCTTATGCATGTTCGCCATATTGTAGCACAGTAGCCACTGCACCTGTTACTAGAACTGGCACAGCTGGAGGCACCTATTCATCTACTTCGGGTCTTACCATAAATGCAACAACGGGTGAAGTAAATATTGCAACGAGCACAGCAGGTACTTATTTGGTTACGTACACTATTGCTGCAAATGCTGGATGTGCCATATATACAACCACTACTTCTATTACCATAAATTCTTTATCGGTAGCACCAACAAGTGCCTCTTCTAATACTTCATTGGTGTGCGGCGGTAGTGGGCTAATAACACTTACGGCAACTGGCGGTACAGTTGGCTCCGGTGCTTCTTACAAATGGTACAGCGGCTCTTGCGGAGGTACACTTGTAGGTACGGGAGCTACAATTAGCAACGTATTAATAACGAGCACTACTACTTATTTTGTAAGACTAGAAGGAATTTGCAATACAACGACTTGCCAAACGGTAACGGTAAATGTAGCAGCACAACCTGCTGTTGCAATAACAGTATCGCCATCAACAGGTATTACACCTACTGCGCCTGTTACCATTATTGCTACAGTATCTCCAGTAGATAATTACAGCTATATATGGACAAAAAATGTAACAACTAATTTAAATATAAATGCAGATAGAATTTTAGTTACTGCAAATGAAGCGGGTAATTATGTAGTAAGAGTAACTGCGCCAAGTGGCTGTACTGCTACTTCTGCAAGTGCATTTGTATCATCGGCAGTTTCTAATATTTTATACATAAGTGCAAACCCAAACAGCGGCGTATTTAATGTAAGTTACAACAATGGAGCACCCAATTTGAATGGTCGTACGTTAAATGTGTACGATAGCAAAGGAGCTAGAGTTTTCACCCAAACATTTAACAACAGTGTACCTTATAGCAATATGAAAGTAGACATTAGTGCAAAAGGTAAAGGCATCTATATTGTAGAATTGATAGAAGCAACCGGTAAAAAACTTGCAGATGGAAAAGTAGTTGTTTTATAAGAATTACTTTATACATAAATTAGAAACGCCACGAATGAAAAATTCGTGGCGTTTTATTTTGTACATTCATTAAATGAAATATGCATTTTGTATAGTTATAATTATTCTATTTAGTTGCAAAGATTCTCCCATTATTTACCCCGATGGTGGTTATGCATTTATTAATATGGATACGATAAAAGATAAGTCGTTTCCGTATTTTCCAGTTAGGGATTCTATGTATGTTAGAGATTCTATTAATGCAGTTTTATATGATGCCAATTTTATGAAACTTTTTGATGAACCAAATATTAGTTTAAGGCCAAGTGAAAAAGAAATTTTTAGATTTTTAATAAGTGGAATGGGAATACCAAATTATTTTATAACAATTACAAAAGGTAAGATTATAATAAAAAGAGGGTTATCTAATCTAATGTTTGATGAAGTGGCATTAAACGAAAGTGAACAAGATCTTTATCAACATTTATTCTGGCAAATACTAATAAATGATAGAGATCAAGAAAATAGAAGAAAGCCCAATTATAGTATAATTGAAAAAAGGCAAATTGATAGTTGTAAGAAAATAGGGATTGCACGATGTTATAAATACTTATTCGAAAAATCTACCTTCCCATTAACAAAAACTTTTAAATACGAAACTAGGATTATTACACTGCCATGGCATACTTATAAAGAATTAATAAACAATATAAATAATTCAGGGTATTGGAAAATGCCATTGAAACCTGATTGCCCTAATGCATCAACAGATGGTAATAGTTACATATTAGAGGCCAATAATAGCGTAAAATATAATTATGTACGATTTGGAAATTGTCCAGACACTTCCAACAAATTCACCAAAGCTTGTCAAGAAATTATAAACTATGCTCATTATGAAAATGAGATAACAATTGATTATGTAGCAAGCCAAAAAAAATAAATTTCTCAACAATCATTTTCCTCCACTTCCTGCTTAAAAGCAACAATCATTTATTTCAGATCCTTTAGTTGCTTTAGTCTTTCAACTAAAGCAACTACTTTTGTTTTAAAACAATAAATTATGGCAACAGCATTAATTACAGGGGCATCGTTGGGTATAGGATTGGAATTTGCAAGAATATTTGCGGCTGCAAAAAATGATCTTGTATTGGTGGCAAGAAGTGAAGATAAATTGAAAGACTTATCCATTGAATTGCAAAAAACATTTGGCATTGCTGTTAAAATTATTGCAGCAGACCTGAGTAATATGGACGAAGTGCAAAAAGTGTATGATGTGTGCAAAGCAGAAAATATTAACATCGATTATTTAGTGAACAATGCAGGTGTAGGCGTTTTTGATTTTTTTGTAGCATCAGATTGGGATAAAACGGCACAAATGATAGACCTGAATATAAAATCGCTTACCAAAATGTGCCGTTTATTTATTCCAGATATAGTACAAAGAAAATCGGGTAAAATATTGAATGTAGCCTCTACAGCCGCCTTTCAACCAGGACCAACCATGGCTGTATATTTTGCCAGTAAAAGTTACGTGTTATCATTTAGCGAAGCCATATACAACGAGCTGCAAGGCACAGGCGTACATGTTACTTGTCTTTGCCCTGGGCCTACCGAAAGCAACTTCTTTCAATCTGCAGCCATGCATGAAAGCAATTTGGTAAAAGGAAAGAAACTACCCACCTCCAAAGAAGTAGCTGAGTTTGGCTACAAAGCCCTGATGAAAAATAAAATGACGGTTATTCATGGGTTGATGAATACCATTATGGCAACGAGTATCAGGTTTACACCACGTAAATTGGTATTGGCTATAGTGCGTAAAATACAAGAAAAAGCGAGTTGATTCATTCTTAAAAATTTTAATGAATGAATATTCTATACGCAATAAAAAACCCACTCATAAGAGCGGGTTTTTCTATAAAAATTCGAATCAATTAAACTCTAAA
>JANMGS010000470.1:0-2427 GCA_031374745.1 Ferruginibacter sp.
AATAACATGCCTTATTATTCTGGTATTGGAACGAACCAATATGACGGGTATTTTAAAAGCCCTAGGTGCTAAGGATTGGGACATACAAAAAATATTTTTATTCAACACATCTGCAGTTGCCATCATTGGCATTTTAGCAGGAACAATTCTCGGGCTGGCCATTTGTTTTATCCAACAAAAAACAGGCTTCATCAAATTAAATGAAGAGTCATATTATATGTCTGTAGCGCAAGCGGATGTAGATTGGGTGCAGGTTGTAGCAGTAGATGTACTCACATTGCTTGTTTGTTTTGCCACACTGATAATACCAACCTATTTGGTGAAAAAAGTACAACCTGTAAATGCCATTGAGTTTAGATAATGACTAAAAATATATTGTTGAATTGTAAAATGCAAACATTTAAATGTGCATCAATTTTCTAAGAAACGGCATGTAAAATGATGCCTGCAGCCACTGCCACATTTAAAGACTCTGCATTCCCAAATCTTTTTATAGCAATCTTTTCATCTGCCATAGCTACAATTTCTTTTGAAATACCCTTTGATTCATTTCCAAGAATGATAAAACCTTCTTTTATTTTGCCTACTCCATTAATATCTTTTCCTCCAAGTACAGCAGCATACTTTTTTATATTGCTATTTTTTTGTAGCTGTTCAAAAATATCTGCATATACAATGTTTACCCTTCCTAAGCTTGCCATTGTGCTTTGCACCACTTTCGGATTATAGCAATCTGCTGTAGCTTTAGAGCATAAAATAGTAGGTATGGCAAACCAATCTGCAATTCTTATGATGGTACCAAGATTGCCGGGGTCTTGTACATCATCTAAAACCAATGTTAATTTATTGGAAATATTTAATGGGTCCAGCGATGTTTTTTTATGAAAAATAGCCAAGACATTGTTGGCAACTTTAAGTGCTGAAATTTTTTCTAGTTCAAAATCTTTGATAACATTAATCCTTTCTTCATACCTATTTGCAAGGTTAGTATTGAGCAATTGCACCCAAGTTTCGGTGCAATAAATTTGTTCACATTCAAAAACAGCGGCTTCCAAAAGTTCTTTTACTACTTTTGGACCTTCGGCTATAAACATATTATTTTCATCTCTAACTTTTTTGTGCTGTAAACTTTGGATATATTTGACGGTAGCTTTGGTAATCATATAGAAATTTTATGCAGTTAACCTGCACTTAGTACAAAATGAAGCAATTTCGAATTAAAAATATCATTTTTCTTTTACTATTTACCACATCATGTACCATTATAAGAAAAGCACCAAAAGACAAGCCCTTTTTTTATGATAATCCAAAACCAGAAATCATAGGTGGGAATTTTAATAAATTAGAAAAAGAAGCCCTTAAATCCCGTCTTTTAAATCAACTAGATGATAGTGCCAAAGTAACGATTGTAGATAAATTTTTCATTCATTTCATTAAAAGACCGATTGCGTATGATTCTGTTTACACCCGTATTTCTGCCAGAAATATGGAGGCCTCTATGTATCATCTCGGATATTATAATGCCAAAGTAAAAGATACAGCCTTTTTTAAAGGCAAAAAAGTTACAGTAAAATATACCGTAACTACCGGACAGCCCACACTCATAGATACGATGAGTTATCGGTTAAAATTAGCTGGAAATGCGGAACTTCAAAATATCGCATTGTCATCTCAAAAGGAATCTTACATAGTAAAAAACAGCCCTGTTACCAGAACAGCGGTACTTGCCGAAATTGGGCGATTGGTAGATAGTTTTCGCAACAATGGTTATTATAAATTTACAGCTTCAGAATTGAGGATGCGGGGCGATAGTACCATTGCAGCCCTTACTACCATTAGTGATGACCCATTTGAGCAATTTGAATTATTGAACGAAGCGCAAAGAAAGAAGGACTCTCCTACTGTTAAACTTGCGTTGGTAATAATTAAACCGGAGGATACTACCAAACTTAATAAATACAGGATTAACAAGATTTATGTAGTATCAGACTTTAGGGCAAATGATTTGGTGACAGATACCCTTAATCTAACACAAATTCAAACAAAGGACTTTACGCATCTATACCATAACTATCTTTTTAAAACATCTTTGCTGGAGCGAAATTTAACGATACACAATGGCGATGTTTACAAACAAGATGAATATTATAACACATTGAATAACCTCACCAAACTAAGGGTTTGGCAAAGTGTAGTTATTAGAATCATAGAAAATTTAGACTCTATCAATAAAATAGATCTTATTGTAGAATTGGTACCTGGCAAGAAATTATTAAATGTAAATGCATTGGAATTTAATTATTCTTCTGCTGGTAGTAATGCAAATGCAATAGCTGGGAGTTTATTTGGTATTTCATTAAATGCTTCGTTGGAAAACCGAAACTTTGCAAAAGAAGCTATAAAAATGAACCATAATGTACGTTTTGG
>JANMGS010000498.1:0-10875 GCA_031374745.1 Ferruginibacter sp.
CAATTGGCTTTCGAAAAAATTGAACAAAATTTAGTCCTTAGTAGTTGGAAGGATTCTTTTAGCTCCTCTAATGCAAACCAGCAATGGATGAATCAAGTGGAAGTTCCAACTTTTGGATGTTATAAGGATTTGAAATGGCGAGCGCTTAAAGATAATTCTATTGAAAATGTACTTGAAAATATTTGGAGCATTGGCGGTGCAAAAGGATGGTATTATGGTAATAGGTTGTGGAAAATGAGAGGTCTTGCAGATAAAATGGTTGGTGGGGTAGGTTTGCGCAGAGGAAGAACCAATCTTAAAGAAATACACAGGGGCGATGCCTTGGATTTTTGGCGAGTGCTAGTTGCCGATAAAAAGAACAAACGCTTATTGCTATATGCAGAAATGAAATTACCCGGGGAAGCTTGGCTAGAATTTAGAATAATGCAACGCCACAATAAAATACAATTGCGACAAACTGCTACTTTTCGCCCACGAGGTTTATGGGGCAGGTTATATTGGTTTAGCGTATTACCTTTTCATGGTTTTATATTCAATGGTATGATAAGTAATATTGTAAAAGCTAATCGCTCTAAAATTAATACATCTGCCTAAAATTATCTTTATGTTATGTCTCGGCGGGGTTTTTACAGGCACAAGCAATGTGTTGTAAGAGAGCTACTTGTGAAACCCTAACCACCGTCAGGCAAGTCCGAAGCATAAAAAAACTTCAAATTAGCATTTTACCATCCTACAAATCTTTGTAATGGTTTGAAAAATTTTTTTTAGCTCGCTTAGTTTGTAAAACGAAAACTATGCTGGCGATAGAAAAAATAGAATTTACTTATAATTTTTACGCTACGTTGTGTAGTAGTTTTACGGTTGGTAATTTAATTAACCCACACTAAAATATTAAGTCTCTCAGATTTAATACAATAATTTCCTCCAAAACTTCTTTTTTTGCCCTTCAAATGTTAAAGTTTTTAACATTTGAAGAGCATTTTAAGTATAAGCCCACTTAAATTAGTAAAATTACTACAGAAATATTTGGCAGTATAAAAAAAACTTTTATATTTGCACTCTGTAGTAAAGTTTCTATAACGATTAGAAATTTTTTGCAGCCAACATTTTTTATTACCGACGCCAAGCTTTAAACTTAAGCCGTGTCCTTTTAAAGAAACTAAAATCACAATAATGAGAAAGTCTATTAAAGCCCTTGCAATTACTGTAACCTTAGTAATTATTATCCTTGCAAATTCTTTTGGTGTAAGTGCACAAAATCCTTCAAACACAGAAAAAAATTTTACAAGTGTAACTCCTTTACTTAACGTTATCCCTTCATCTGTAAAATATGCCGAATTTACGGCATTGGCTACCGACAAATCAGTTTTGTTAAATTGGATTACAGAGCAAGAATTAAACAACAATTATTTTGAAGTAGAGCGTTCTTTTAATGGAAAAACTTTTACAAACATAGGAATCGTATTAGATGGTTTTGAAAGCGGGAATAGAAAGAATTATGCTTTTAAAGACAATGCAGCCTCTCTTCAAGAAAATTCAGTTGTGTACTATCGTTTGAAGCAAGTAGATATTTATGGCGCTTTTACATACAGCAAAATGTTGGTTGTTCGTTTTAAAAACAATGCCGAAGTTGTTATACAGATTTCACCAAATCCATTTGTAGAAACGGTAACAGCCCACTTCAACAGCAACGAAAAAGGAGATGCAGCAATACATATCATAAATTTATCTGGGCAAACAGTAATCAATAAAAATATAGCTGTCAATAAAGGATTCATTAATCTTCAAATAAGCGGACTTTCCATATTACCTAGTGGTACTTATTTGGCTACGTTGGTTATGAATGGTAAAATGATAGCCACACAAAAAATCGTAAAATAATTATAGCTTTATCAATCAATAAGCTGCCAATTATTTAATATTGGCAGCTTTTTTAATGAAGCTCATGAATGTATTATTTACTATTTTGCTCATCCATTTTTAGTAGCATTACCTGCGCTATTCCCCATGCCCTTTTTTTTGCAAGGATTACTTTTTCGCCTACAAATAATTCATCTAAAGTTTCATTGAATAAATGTAACCAAGCATCAAAATGTATTTTTTGTAAAGGGAAAATTTTATTCATTTCGAAATGGACACCCATTGCATTGTTTTTATAAACAGGATTGTCTAACAAAATCGTTTCCCAAAAATCTGAAATGAGCGGAATATGATGTTCCCAATTTATGGGAAATATTTCTGTAAAAATATGCCCAATGGTAGCATCAATAATTACCTTTTTGTAAAATGCTTTTATAAATATTTCTATATCTGCTCTTGTTTCAATTTCTTTTCTAGTATCCATATTTCTTTTGCCACCGGGCTTTTAAAAACTTTCTTATTTCTTCTTCTCTTGCATTTTGTTGCGGGTTGTAAAAAACAGTGCCAGCGATTTTTTCTGGAAGAAATTCTAATGCTGCAAAATTATTTTCATAGCTATGGGCATATTTATAATCCTTGCCATAATTCATATCCTTCATCAATTTTGTAGGCGCATTGCGCAGGTGTAAGGGAACTGGTAAGTCTCCATTTATTTTTACTGCTGCTAGCGCCTCGTTTATGGCCATATAGGAGGCATTGCTTTTTACAGAAGTTGCTAGGTACACCGCACATTGAGAAAGAATAATTCTACTTTCTGGATAGCCAATCATATTTACAGCCTGAAACGTATTGGTGGCTAGTAACAATGCATTGGGATTGGCATTGCCTATATCTTCGCTTGCAAAAATGACCATACGACGACCTATAAACTTTACATCTTCGCCTGCTTCTATCATACGTGCAAGCCAATACACTGCTGCATTTGGATCGCTCCCACGCATACTTTTTATAAATGCCGAAATGATATCATAGTGTTGTTCGCCTTTTTTATCATAAAGGGCAATCCGCTGTTGCGCTATTTCCATTACAATATCATCCGTAACGACTGTGTTATCTTCTACAACATCTGATACCAGTTCAATGAGGTTCAATAGTTTTCTAGCATCGCCTCCAGAAATATTGATGAGTGCTTCCGTTTCTTTAAAACTGATTTTTTTTTGTTTTAAATTTTCATCGGTTTCAATGGCATGATGAAGCAATTGAATCAAATCATTTTCATCCAATGCTTTTAGCACATAAACTTGACAACGACTAAGCAATGCACTGTTTACTTCAAACGATGGATTCTCCGTTGTAGCACCAATAAGTGTAATGGTTCCTTTTTCTACAGCGCCCAATAAGGCATCCTGCTGGCCTTTATTAAATCGATGTATCTCATCTATAAAAAGAATGGCTCCCTGCTTTGTTTTGGCTTCTTCTATTACATCTCTAATGTCTTTTACACCAGATGAAATAGCGCTTAATGTATAAAATGGCTGTTGTAAAGTATGTGCAATAATATTTGCTATAGTTGTTTTTCCTACACCTGGTGGTCCCCACAAAATCATAGAGGGCACTTTACCATGTTCAATAGAAGTTCGTAAAATACTTCCATTTCCGGTAAGATGTTTTTGACCAATAAGATCATCAAGCGTATGTGGCCTTAGCCTTTCTGCGAGTGGAGGAAGTTGCATAAGCAAAGGTATGACTATGCGAACTTTTATTTCATCATTAAATCTTTTATATATTTTACTGGGGCACTTCCGTAGCTTAAAAACTTTTCATGAAACGATTTTAAATTAAACGATTTCCCTTGTTTTTTCTTCAATGCTTCTCTCAATTCATATATCTCTGTGTATCCGGTAAAGTAAGAACACAATTGTACTTGCGATACAGAAACTCTTTTCCATTTCCCTTCGGCTTCGGCTTTTTGTTGGAAGGCTTCGTTTATTAGAAAAAGTAATATTTTCTCTTTGCTTGCGTTGTTTACATGTACGTCGTAATCTAAAATCGTGTTGCAAGTACTGCGCAAATTCCATTTGTAATACATCAACATCATTTCCTCTTCACTGTTTCCATCTATTTTTCCATAACCATTTTCTAGCATCATCAATTCTGTATACACGGCCCAGCCTTCTATCATTGCACCATTACCAAAAATAGTTTTTATGATACTCGGCGATTTATTTGCATAAACCAACTGGGCGTAGTGGCCTGGAATAGCTTCATGTATATTCAGTATTTGTAAAATGTAGTGATTGTATTCTTGCAAATAACTTTCTGCCCTATCTTTGTCCCATCCACTCAAGCTGCCTACATTATAATAAGTATTTCCGTTTTTATCGTAAGGCCCAGGCGAAGAAATAGAGGCGCCTGCTACACCTGCCATGTAGGCGGGCTCTTTACGCACTACTAGTGGCTTTGATGGATCTAAATACAATAAATTCTTTTCTTTGATAAAATTTGCCAATGTAGGTATTTGTAATTCAATGGCTGTTTGAAAAGAATCGGCAGAAACATGTTTCAAAGAAAGTACATCTATCATTTGTTTGATGGCTACTAATTTATTTTCAGGCATTGATTTTTCTTGCATATATTTTGGCCATAATTTTTTGGTGATGGCATACATTTTGGCGTGCAAGTCTTTTTTATGCGTGATGGCCTTTTCATAAATTTGTGCGGCGGTAAAACTAGACTCTATATCGTACTCAAATTTCTTTGCATATAATGCTGCACCAATTCTAAAACTGCGAGGTGTTTCGTTTTTTAATTGCTTCAAAAAATTTACATAATCTTTTATTATGCCAATTGTTTTTTGCGCTCTATCAATGATGCGTTCTTTATCTAAATCTGTTAAATGTGATTTTGCCAATGCTTCCTGTAAGTCCTCTTTGAAAGTAGATAAGCCGCCTTCATTTTGCATGATGGCTAATTGGGTATGTTCTAAAGTAGGATTTTTAATGTTTTGTTTTGCTGCTGCATAATAGGCTTTTACATTTTTCATTTTCAAATAAAAATGTCGAAGTCTTGTATCTATCGAATCGTAATTGTTTGCCAGCATTTCGGCAAAAGCACCGCATACATTGTAATTGGCGGGGTTCCATTCATACGACTTAAAGGTATTCGTATACCATTGCGTGGATAGCAACTGCGCTTGCATCATTTTATAATCGATCTTATTGTTGTCTGATAATATACTGGGTTTTATTTTTTTTAATGAATCTAAATATTGTTGGCAAAACAATAACCCGCTCTCTCTGCTAGCCTCATTTGGCACCACCAGTAAACTATCATAATTATGAAACCCTTGGCTGCTTGCCCATTCTGGATTTTGTTTCCATAATGCTAATACAAATCGCTCTTTAAAACCATCAAAAGACTCGTTTGTATTTTTTTGTGCTATGGCATTATTCGTAAAAGTGATTACACAAAAAAGAAAGATAAATTTTTTCATTTTTAATTTGTACGCTTTATAAACGTCGAATCAAATATAATTAACTTAAGGTTTGTAAGCGAATAAAAAAGAGGAACCTATTTGAGTTCCTCTTTTTTTAGTGCCTCTAAATTCCTATTGTTTAACAAATTCTACTCGCCTGTTATTTGCCTTTCCAAGCGAAGTAGTGTTTTTGTCAAGTGGTTGGCTTTCTCCTTTACCATCCGCTTCCATTCTAGAACCGTCTATGGAAAATTCTTTTGATAAAGCAGCTTTTACGGATTCGGCTCTTTTTTTGGACAAAGCCATATTGCTAGCATCATCACCATCTGCATCCGTGTGGCCAATAATTTTTATTTTTACATCAGCATTTTCAGATAGTACGGTCGCAATATCTTTTAATACCCCGTAGCTTTCTGGTTTTATCTTATCGCTGTTCACATCAAATAAAATACCGTGGGTTACAAACTTACCTTCTGTTATGAGTTTGTTTCGTGTATCTGGCGCCCCAATAGCAAGGCGAATGTTGCCAATATAATAGCTGTCATTTGTGTTTGTTGCTCCATCATTTCTAAAATACAACGAATTTAATTTCATTCCATCTGAACATCCTTTTGGAAGATCCCATATTTTTTTATCGTCCATATAAACCCTTACCCTCGACTTTTGTCGCCAAATAGAAATGTGTACCATTGTTTTTTCTGGTCTACTAAATTTATTTTGATCTGCATCATTCTTTAAATATTCTTGCCCATTTTTTGTAGAATAAAATGAAGTCAAGCCTTGTGTGCCGCCTGCGTTTTCGGGGTGAAAACCAATTTCGAAACCACCACCATTTTCTATGCGTCCTTCACCAAAGCGTGCAAATTTTCTAAAATCTGTACCGACTTTGGAGGCTGTTGTAAAACCTGTAATCATAAAGCCGCTGTAAAAACTAAACGCTTCGGTGGATAACAAATCAAATTCTAGCGTAAAATTATCAGGTAAATCTTTTATCCATTCAGGGTAAAAAACCACTTCCTTTTGGGTCATTAAAAATTTACCTGGCGTATTGTTCAACGTAACAATTTCACCACTGCCATTTGTATTCCATTTATCTGGAAAATCACCTACAGCATCTTGACTAAAATCTTCTGATGCAACCATTTTTTCGCCAGGCACAAAATCAAACTTGCTGTAGCTTTTTAATGAGCCATCTGGTTTGCTTTTAGAAGTGCCTGCATTTTCATTGTTCCCCTCTCCACCAGTATAGTTGCTTTCACTGCTTTTTTTATTCTTAGTACCTGCAGGATTGTCTACAGCATTATCTATCGCTTTGTCTATTTTTTGATCTATTTTTTGATTAGCCTTGTTCGTGGCTTTTTGTTTTACCCTATCCAAAATGTTAAACTGGGCTTCGCTTTTAGCAATACAACATAACATTGCCATTGTGCATATTAAATTTTTCATTGTAGCTGTTTTAAATGTTAATAAAAGTAAAAAATAAAAACTGTATCAGCAATACCATATTTGGGGTATACATTTTACCCAAATGACTGTTGGACATAATCTGAAGTTTAACTTTAAGTGCAATGTTTACAGTTGTTTAAGCGAAAAAAAATCCGTTTTGTTATGATTATACCTTCACAAATATGGTTGAAGTGATACAAAAACACGCAGTATGTTTGCATTAGAAATCAAAATGAAAATATCCGGGATATATGTCTACCTTAATTTTTTCATTTTAGTTTTCTTCTAAAAATTGTTTAACACAATTTGACGTTTGCCCACCATATAGAAATTTCAAAACGAAAATGCTGTATTAAGAAATTGTTATTCAACTTAACAAGTTGTGTGGCAAATCAAACAAACAAGTATTTATTTAAAAACAAAAAAAAGACAAAAATCAAAAATCAAAGAAAATGAAAAATTTAAAAAACATCAGCACAGCAATATTAGCAGTAATTTTATTTGCAGCATCAGCAAGTGCACAGTCATCAAAATTAGATAAAACAGAAACCAATTTTTCTGTAAAATTTGTAGGAATTGAAGATAATTATTTGTGCTTTCAGGTAGATATTGCGGATAGTTACAATAAAGTTGCATCGTTAAAAATTTCTGATAGAAATGAAGGAGAGCTTTATTCAAATAACGTTAAAATAGATGCTAAAACGTTGAATTTTAGAATAGAGAAAAAAGAGGGGCAAGAGTTAGATTTTCAACTTTTGTCTGGCGGTAAACTTTTTTCAAAAACTTTTTCTACAAATACCAAGACAATTGAAAAAGTAATTGTACAAGAGAACGAGGTAGCAGTATTATAGGTTTACGTTTAGCTACAACAGGTTTGTTTTTTATGCAAGATTTAAATATATAACCCCTTTGGGGAAGAACAGTAACATATTAAGATGTAGATTATTTAAATCATATCCTAAACAATTTTTTATCTGCATAAAAAGTCCCAAAAGGAATCAATGATGCAATAAAAGCCAATACCATTTTAGAGAATGTCCACTTATTTAAAATGGTTACCCTGAGCAATAAAATCATATAGGCCAAAAACAAAGTGGCATGTATTACGCCCACAATATAATTGGGCAAGGGCAAATGATAGTAGTATTTTAGCGGCATCGTAAGTGCAAAAAGCAAGTAGGAACAGCCTTCTAAAAAAGCTACCATTCGAAATTGACCAAGCGGGGTTTTTATTAGTTCTTTTATCATACCAGGTTATTGGAAATAAATAATTAACATGAATTGACTTGCAAAGTTACTAGCTAATATTTTATGCGGTAAAACTTTTTACAATTTCAATAATTTTTATTTGTTGTTGTACTTCTTTGGGCTTAACAATTAAAGCTGTTTTGAATACAATAGCCTCATACAAATTTTGAAATAGCAAGGCCCAATTGCCTTTTTCTGTTGGTATAATTTTATCAGTCGAGTTATTTTCTATACTGGAAAATACCCCGGATTGTGAAATTGGTTCCATACCAAAATTTGTTTCCGTGGGTATCATTCCGGCCTTTAATTGATCTTCTTGGATATCCAAACCGTATTTCGTAAAAGTACCTTTGGTCCCTTTTATAATGTATCTGGGCGTGTCCTCTTCTACCATTAAACTAGATTTTAAAGTAACCAAAAGTTTATCATATGATAACCTTATTTCAAATGCATCATCTATTGTAGAAAGTTCCCTTTCAATAAATGTTTCGCCGTAAATATTTGTTGGATTACCAAAGAGCGCAATTGTTTGATCAATAATATGAGCACCTAAGTCATATATTATTCCACTGCCAGGTGCTATTGTTTCTTTCCACTGTTTTGTATTTAGCGCTGGTTTGTAGCGATTGTAATTTATTTGTACATTATAAATTTCTCCCAATACTTTTTCTTCTATTAGTTTTTTTACGGTTAAAAAATCGCTATCAAAACGCCTGTTTTGGAAAATAGCCAATACTATATTTTTTTCTTTGGAAAGCTCAATTAATTCCGATGCTTCTTCACTAGTTGCTGTAAAAGGTTTTTCTACTAAAACATGTTTGCCTGCCAATATGGTTGCTTTTGCATATTCAAAATGTGTAGCATTGGGGGAGCAAATACTCACAAGATCTATAGTGGGGTTTGACAAAACCTCCTCTATACTTTTTGCAACTTCCACTTCGGGATAGTACAGTGTTGGATTTTGATTATTTGTTACAATCATTTTCAGATTAAAATTGGGATGCGCTTCAAAAAAAGGCGCTTGCAAATAGCGTCCCGACAATCCAAAGCCGATAATGGCAACGTTTAATATTCTCATTGATTCTAAAATTATTTTACAAAACTATTTTTGTGATCTGTATTGCTGCTATTGGTTTAAGATAGCACTTTTTATGAATAGCAATAATAAAGTATTAATTTATTACTTTTTAAATTTCTCATTATTTATAAATTGCCACTTATAAAACCATTAATAATTTATTTTATGATTTAATTAGTATATTCACAATACTATATCCAACAGCTAAAATCTATTTTATGTTTAAATCTAAATTAAAATCATTGGATGAATCGCCTACAACATCCACCACTATTATTGGAGCTGGCACTACTATTACAGGTAATATCATGTGCAATGGAGATATTCGAATTGATGGTACATTGATGGGAGATTTGCAGGCAAAAGATAAAATTATCATTGGTGTGAATGGTATAGTACAAGGAGATATAAATGGAAAACAAGCCGATGTTTTGGGAAAAGTAACAGGAACAATGACAATATCGGATCTGTTATTTCTTCATGGAAAAGCCAATGTAAATGGAGATTTGTTTGCCGGAAAATTGCAAATTGAGCCTGCAGCTACTTTTAATGGAAATTGCCATATGGGTGCAAATGTGGTAGATATAAATGTAGAAAGGGTGAGTATTGGAAATGAGGGCTTACATTTTGTTACCAATTAGCATCTGTATTTATTTATGAATTAAGTTGCTACTTAAGGATAATATTAATCGTTTAGTAAATAGTACCGTTTTGTTTGGCTACAACGAACAAGTTTAGAGGGTGTAGAAGTTTAGTTTGGGTACTAAATTGCAAAACTATTAATAAAATTTGGCCTACTCTTTACTACCTTTTAGTAATTCAATAACTTCATGTTGCCTTCTACGAGATATTTCTACTTTAGATTGATCTGCCATTGTTAGAATCCCATCGCTCAAATAATTTATGATATGCATGTGATTCACTAGATGAGATTTGTGTGTTCTAATAAAACCATGATCTAGGAGTATTTCTTCGTAATCTCTTAATGTTTTTGATGTAAGTATCGATTTGTGATCGTGGAAGAAAATTTTTGTATAATTGCTTTGAGCCTCTAGTCTTATAATTTCGTTTGTAAGAAAAAAGTGAATACCACTTGTTGTATTAATGGCTAGTTTGAAGTCTTTTTTGCTTGCACTGCTGATATTATATACCAGATTGTTGTACTGTAATTTTTTATTTTTTGGTACAAATGTTTTGTCTAAAAAAGTATTAATTGCTCTACGAAGCTCATCGGCATCTATCGGTTTCAATAGATAATCCAATGCGCTAAATCTTATTGCTTCAATTGCATATTGATCGTGTGCAGTTGTGAATATAATATTAAAATTTACGGGTTGTATTTGCTTCAACAAATCGAAGCCAGAGAGCATTGGCATTTGTATATCTAAAAATAGAAGATCCGGTTTGTGATTATTGATAAGTTGAATACCTTCTGTAGGGTTATTGGTAAAATAAAGTTTTGTTATTTCGGGTACGTAACGTTCCAACATTAAACGCAAGGTATTAATGGCTGCAGGCTCATCATCTATAATTATTGCCTTTATCATTAACCCAAAAATACGGATTGCAATTTAAAATTTTATATTGTAAAGGAAAATTAATATCCAGCATACAACTTAAGTGTTACAAAAGTGCCTCCTACCACTGCCTCTTCATTTGTAATATCACTCACTTCTGCAATAAAAGGTTGTTTATACTGCTGTTGTAAAATATGTAGTCTGTCATATACCAAATAAAGTCCTTTAGATTGGTGTTTTTCTTCACCTGG
>JANMGS010000504.1:0-3678 GCA_031374745.1 Ferruginibacter sp.
AATGGCGAAAGATTACCTGTATTTTGTACTATGATTTCGTGGTGGTTTCCTTTAAAATAAGAACGAATGATGATTGTACCCCCATTTACATCTTTGCTTATTCCGTGTTTTATAGCATTCTCAACCAAGTTTTGTAACATCATTGGAGGAATAGGTTGAGAAAGTGTATCTGGATCAATGTGCATTTCTATTTTAAGCCTTTCTTCAAATCGCATGTGTTCCAGTGCAAGGTAATCTTGTACAATATCTAATTCTTGTTCTAGCGGTACTGTTTCCATTTTCTCAGCTTGCAAACTACTCCTCAAAATATTACTCAATTCGGTAATGGCTGTTCGTGCACGTGATGGATTTTCATCAACCAATGCCCTAATGCTATTCAATGCATTAAAAATAAAATGCGGATTTATATGGGACTTAATTGTTTTTAATTCCAATGATTTTACCAATCCTTCTAGCCTAAGTTTGTCTAATTCGTTGTTCCTATTTCTATCTACATAATGCCAAACAAGGTATATGAGTAGCCATATAGAAACTAAAATAAAAGAGAAGAACAATCCACTAAAATTTCTACCTTTTCGTTGCTCTTCAAATTGCCAATTATTATTCCTATCTCTGTACCAACTTGTAGATTTCTTTATTTTTAAAAAGGCCTTGTATTTTGTGGAATCAAGTACATTATTCTTTTCATAATTATGGTAATCAGCAATATTCAAATCCCTCTCCATCGAAATTGCCTTTTGTTTGCGTTCATTTTTTTCATAATCATCAAAAGTATTGGGCAACAATTTTTCAAAAAAATAAACACTATAAAAGCTAGCCAAAGAAATAATGGACGTTGCTAAAAAAAACATGAAGAAAACTTTCTCCGAAGAAAAGTTTATCCATTTGAGTTTTTTTAAGAAAAGCCTAAGAAGATGAGTAAAAAAAACAAAAGAAATAAATTCTAAAAAGAGGCCAAGGAAGAAAAGATTGCGTTTAGCATCCGGCGTTAAGTAGGTTTCTGGGGCAAACCTATATGCAATGAACAAATTAAACATTATGAGCCCACCCCAACCTAAAAATTGGCATAACCAATATCTTGTCTGTCTTTTCATACTTGGCAAATGTATATTTTGATGTAATTTATATTTCTTTTTAATGGTATTAATGGTAAATATTGCTGTTGAGAGGTATTAAATAAACAATTACCGTGCTGTGCATATCACCTTTTTACTTAATATTGTATTGGGTTCAATAAATTTTACACCTAAATCTTCCCCTTATGTCAACATTTAACCTACTTGATATGGCTAAAAGCTATTTCAGTAACGAACTACTTAGTAAAGCAAGCTCACACCTTGATGAGAGCGAAAGCGGTATTTCTAAAGTCATAAGCACAGCAATCCCTACTCTTATAGGAACAATTGCCGATAAAGCTTCATCACATGATGGTGCTGCTACTGTTTTAAAAATGGCTACAGATCAAAATGATGCTGGCATCCTTGATTCGCTAAGCGGTTTTTTTAACAGCGATAGCAACAGTGATCTTTTAAGTAAGGGCAGTGGGATATTAGGAACTTTATTTGGTAATGGTGGTCAAAGTAATATGCTTACAACTTTAATTTCTAGCTTTGCTGGCGTTAAAGGCTCGTCGGTTGGCACTATATTAAGTATGGCAGCACCTGCTCTACTAGGCATGATTGGAAAGCATGCTTCTGAAAACAACGTTTCTGCAAGTAGTTTAGGCTCGTTGCTTATCAGCCAAAAAGATGCAGCAATGAAAATGCTTCCCGCCGGTTTTAGTTTGCCTGCTTTTACAGGAAGCACTAGTAACGTTGCAAGTAATGTTTCTAGCGTAGCATCCGCAGTTTATGACAACGTAGAGGAAAAAGACGCTAGTGGGATAAATTGGCTGTTACCATTAATATTGCTCATTGGTTTGGCTACTGCATCTTATTATTTCTTTAGTGAAGGATGCACCAAACCAGATAATACAGAAACTGTAACGACTGGTGTAGATACAACCGTTGCATCTGCCACTTCTAAAGAAACGACTATTGAAGCGCCTTTGATAGATATGCCTAAAATAACGGTTGATTCAATTACGGGTGTTGTAAATTATGATTTGGGTACATTAGGCGATTTAGAATTGCCTGGTGGCGTAAAATTAACTGGAGTAGCTGCCAATGGATTTGAAAACACTTTGGTTAATTTTTTAAAGAACGGCACTATAGATACTGTAAATAAAAAGGCAAATTGGTTTAATATGCATGATGTGCAATTTTTATCTGGTAAAACGGAATATGCTACTCCAAAAGCCATGGCACAAATAAAAAATATTGCCGCTATTTTAAAAGCATACCCTAATGCTGTATTAAAAATTGGAGGCTATACCGATGTTACTGGTGATGCAGCTAAAAACAAAGCCTTATCACAAAGTAGAGCCAATAAATTAATGAAAGACATTATTACCAATGGTGCTGGAGCTGCACAAATTAAAGAGGCCATTGGTTATGGCTCTGAATTTGCTGTAGCAAAAGCTGGCGACAAAGAAGGTATGGCTAGAGATAGAAGAACCGCCGCCAAAGTATCTTCCAAATAAACATTTTAGTTTTTAATTATATCCCTCAAGGTTTCCTTGGGGGATTTTTAATTTAATACTACGAATGCACAAAAATTTTATTTTATATTTTAATCGTGCATTCGTGGTTAATTATTCTTCAAAAAACATTGGTGGCAATTAAATTGTTTATTTTTACATTATGGCAAACCCCAATTTAAATACAGATTCAAATAAACAAAGTGCAGCCGACAAAGAATTTGAAAACAATATACGTCCTAGTGAAATAGCCCAATTTGCTGGTCAACCTCAAACCATTGACAATCTTCGCATTTTTATTAAAGCTGCAAAACTTCGTGGAGAAGCGTTAGATCATATTTTATTTCATGGCCCTCCTGGATTAGGGAAAACTACACTGAGTAGAATTGTTGCCAATGAATTAAACGTAAATATTAAAGAAACCAGTGGCCCAGTAATTGAAAAACCCGGTGATCTGGCAGGCTTGCTCACAAACCTAGAAACAAACGATGTTTTATTTATTGATGAAATACATAGGCTTAGCAATGTAGTAGAAGAGTACTTGTATGCTGCCATGGAAGATTATCGGATAGACATTATGATAGACAGCGGCCCTGCTGCAAGAAGTATTCAAATAGATATCAACCCTTTTACACTAATTGGAGCTACTACTAGAAGTGGATTGCTTACCTCGCCTTTACTTTCCCGTTTTGGCATAAAAAGTAGGCTTGAATATTACGATGCTGCAACATTGACAAATATTTTATTACGCAGCGCTGGTATTTTAAATTCTAAAATAACCAGCGATGCTGCGGCAGAAATTGCAGGTAGAAGCCGGGGTACACCTCGTATTGCCAATGGTCTTTTGCGCCGTGTAAGAGATTTTGCACAAGTACTTGGAAACGGCGTTATAGATATGAATATTACCGAACATGCGTTAAATGCGTTGAATGTAGATGCTTACGGATTAGATGAAATGGATAATCGAATATTGAGCACCATCATTGATAAATTTAAAGGAGGGCCAGTAGGTATTACAACAATAGCTACTGCGGTAGGCGAAGAGCCTGGCACACTCGAGGAGGTATATGAACCATTTTTGATAAAGGAAGGTTTTATAA
>JANMGS010000546.1:0-1966 GCA_031374745.1 Ferruginibacter sp.
TGTGCACTACACTCTACAGTATAAAAAAATATAAACGATAATAAAGCAATAAAGCTTTTTTTCATGTGCTCAAGTTTTTGTGTACAGTCAAATAAAAACGCCTTCCAACTGGAAGGTTTTCCATAAAACTTTTAAAAGTCATCAAATTTATTAGTTTGCCTAATTCTTCGTTATTGTATTAATATTTTAAAAATTTTAGTGGGATATTAAACTAGAAATTATTTTTTATCAAATATATGATAAAACCAGCATAAAATCCAACCCAATAGAATATGATTATATAAGACGCTATTTATATACAATTTGTTGTGCAATATTGTTTTAATTTTAAAAAAAACTAAGAATATAAGGTAAAATGGGCAAGTATTAGTTGATATGAGATTTTCTATAGCCTTTGCAGCCTTAATTTTGCCATAAATAAGAATAAATTGATGAACGCACTTATAGAAGAGTTAAAATGGAGAGGCATGTTGCAAGATATTATGCCAGGTACCGCAGAACAACTTAATAAAGAAATAACAAACGGGTATATAGGATTTGACCCTACAGCCGATAGCCTACATATTGGAAGCCTTGTACCAATCCTATTATTGGTGCACCTACAAAAAGCGGGGCACAAACCTGTGGCACTTGTGGGGGGAGCTACCGGCATGGTAGGCGACCCAAGTGGAAAAAGTGAAGAAAGAAATATGTTGAGCGAAGAAGTATTAAATAAAAACGTAGAGGGAATAAAAAAGCAATTAACGCAATTTTTAAATTTTGATTCTTCATTGCCTAATGCAGCAATATTGGTAAATAATTACGATTGGTTTAAAGGTATTTCTTTTTTGGATTTTATACGAGATACTGGAAAGTTTATTACAGTAAACTATATGATGGCAAAAGATAGTGTAAAGAAAAGATTGGAAGGAGAAAATGGTATGTCATTTACTGAATTTACATATCAACTGGTGCAAGGGTATGATTATTATTGGTTGTACAATAATAAAAATTGCAAATTGCAAATGGGCGGGAGCGATCAATGGGGAAATATTGTAACCGGTACAGAGCTTATTCGCAAAAAAGTAGGCGGCGAAGCTTTCGCATTTACTTGCCCACTTATAAAAAAAGCTGACGGTGGTAAGTTTGGCAAATCGGAACAAGGTAATATTTGGTTAGATGCAACAAAAACAACTCCTTTTCAATTTTACCAATTTTGGCTAAACGCTTCTGATGATGATGCAGCCAGTTGGATTAAAATATTTACCTTCTTAGAGAAAGATGTTATTGATGAGATAATTGCAACCCATACTGCAGAAGCTGGCAAGAGATTATTACAAAAAACCTTGGCAGAAGAAATTACCATTTTTGTACACGGTAAAGAAGAATTTGAAAAAGCAGTAGCAACTACAGAGAAACTGTTTGCTTCAAAAAATGCATCTGTTGAAAGTTTATCGGAAACAGATTTGAACAATATTGAAGGTATCGTAAAAGTAATAGTAGAGAAAGCCGTTTTTGAAACTGGGATAGATGTTACAACTCTTTTTACAGATGCAGGAATATTTGATAGCAGGGGAAATGCAAGAAAAACGATTTTAGATGCTGGCGTAAGCATCAATAGAAATAAAATAGATGATCCTAAATTTATTCCAACGAAAGAAATGCTTCTACACAATAAATTTTTATTAGTTCAAAAAGGTAAGAAGCACTACTATTTATTTGAAATAAAATAACAAAGTTTACATTCATTATTAATCAATTTTCAATTTCATATTAAATTCAAAAAATTATAAAATGGATTTCTTAAAAACATTAAATATTTCTACAAGCAACAAAGGTGTTTCTACTGGATTACATTGGGTAAAATCCAAAGGCGAAAAAATCACTTCTTTTTCGCCCGTAGATGGTGCCATCATAGGAACAGTAACTGCAGCAGACCGCTTTGCATACGATACTGTAATAGAAAAAGCGCAGGAGGCATTTGCGG
>JANMGS010000563.1:0-1910 GCA_031374745.1 Ferruginibacter sp.
GCAATACATTTTAAAACCCGTACCGCCTGCCAAGCATTTAATGCAAATAGAAACTGCGCCAGAAAACGAACACCTTACCATGCAAATAGCAGCGCAGGTTTTTAAAATAGACACTGCCGCCAATGCACTTATATATTTTAAAGACGGCGAGCCTGCTTACATTACAAAACGGTTTGATGTAAAACCCGATGGCACAAAATACCAGCAAGAAGATTTTGCACAACTCAGCAACCGCACAAAAGCCACCCACAGCGAAACATTTAAATACGATAGCAGTTATGAAGAAATAGGCACCCTCATTAAAAGATTTGTACCGGCTGCTATACCTGCTTTAGAAAAATTATTTCAAATAATTGTATTCAATTATATTTTTTCTAATGGCGATGCACATTTAAAAAACTTCTCCATCATGCGTACAGATGCCGGCGAATACATACTCACTCCCGCATACGACCTTATGTGTACAGCCCTGCACACGCCGCTCGAAAGCGAGGTAGCACTCGATTTGTACGAAGGCGATATCAACAGCCCATACTACAACTCTTATGGCCACTATGGTAGAGAAAATTTTATGGAGCTTGCTAGGCTTTTTGTTATTGTAGAAAAAAGAGCGGCTCGTATGATTGATGCATTTTCTTCAAACATTTATTTGGTAGAAGCTTTGGTGGAAAAATCTTTTTTGAGTGAGGTGGTGAAGGGGGATTTTTTGGGGAGGGTGGAGTGAAATATAGTTCCACATTTTTGTAAATGTGAAACTACATCATAATTTTCTTTAAACATTCTATTTAACAAATAAAATGACTCCAGTACCATAAGCCCTTACCTCCGGTTTGTACATACATTGCAAAGCTATAGGCCCGCTCGAAAACCTTCCTTCTTTTGCTACTAGGGTTTCATATTCTATGGTAGAAATGCCAGAAGGTATTTGCTCTGCAAAAAATTGGTAGCCAACATCCCTAACCGATTTGTAATATCCAAAACCTTTGCCATATTCATATTCACTACTAGCATCTACTGGTTCTAAAGTAGCTGCTCGCTTTTCGTCAATAAATACAAATTTTAATTGTTTGGGTGCATTGATGGTAATGATTGTTTTTACTTTATCGGCTATTTTTAAGATGGTACTTTCATTTACCGATTCCCATTCATTTTGTTTGTTTAGAAAAAATAATTGTTTTGAAATTTTTAAGGTACTTTCATTTGTACTTATTGGCGGATTGGCCGTAAAATAAAAATAATTAAGCCCAGCATTGGCCTTAAACTCATTGCTCTTTTTTATAGAAACAGTTGAAGGGAATTTTTGAAGTGTTGCTGAAGAAAACAAACTACCACTTAACAAATCATCAGAAACAGCAAGATTCGTATTGTTTATACTTGAATAAAGGTTTACAGGGATACCAACAACAGTAGACTGGTTGCGGTACAATAATCCAACCACACTTGCTGTAGATTTTGTAGTGCTCCAATTATGATCCTGCTTGGCATTTAAAAGCCATTTAATAATTCCATCTATTGTTTCTTTAGATGAGCCTGTTTGTTCAAATGCCTCAGCCAAATGTGTTAAAGTCTCTTCACTATTGGTATTCAAATCATCGGTATCAGCTATATCCTTCCAACGAATGCCGTTTACATTATCGGTTATTGCCAATTGCCGAATAGATTCTAATTGTTCCAATGCTTTTTTGTAAAAAACATTATCCTTTGCAGCATATTTCATACTGCTCATGATTAGCATTGCTTGCCTATTCAACGAATACTTATCTAATTGTAACCAATATCTACCTAATAAATCTTCTATTCTATTAATATTTACATTCGGTATGGAATAATCTTTTACCCAAAGTGATCTGGCAAAAATATACGCTAAATCATCTCCTCTATATCTGATGGTATCAACAAACGAAGCATCG
>JANMGS010000590.1:0-2512 GCA_031374745.1 Ferruginibacter sp.
GAAGGTTGTTGAATGGTTTAGGGGTTTGTAAATTTAAGGGTTTAGGAGTTTAGAAGTTTAGGGGTTTAGAAAACAAAATTTTCTTTTCGCCAAAATATTTAAATTAAAGAGTTCAAAATATCATTAACAAATCTCAATACTAACATCTTTCTTCTACCACCCACTCGCCAGCACATCTGCCAAATGCATTGTTTCCATTGGTAAGTTTTTATTTTTTATTACACCACTTATCTGCATCATACAACTGCAATCTGTAGAAATAATACAAGATGCTCCTGTAGCCATTGCATTGGTAACTTTTTGGTCTGCCATGGCTGTAGAAATGCCTTCAAATTTTACTGAAAAGGTACCACCAAAACCACAACATGTTTCCACATCATTCATTTCTACCAATTCCAATCCTTTTACGTTGCTTAACAATCTTCTTGGACCCTCTTTTATTTTACACTCACGTAAGGCTGCACAACTATCATGGTAGGTAGCTTTGGCATGTAGGGAAGCACCAAAATCCTCTATTTTTAAAATATCTGTCAGAAATTCGCTAAACTCAAATGCTCTTTTACCAAGGTCTTTTACTCTGTTATGCGAAACGGTATTGTCAAATAAATCGGGATAATAATTTCTAATAAAACCTACACAACTTGCACTTGGAGCCACCACATAATCGGCATTGTCAAAATCTTTTAAAAATTTTTCAGCCACGGTGCGAGCCTCATCACAAAAGCCAGCGTTAAATGCTGGTTGCCCACAACAAGTCTGGTTCGTATTATACGCTACTTCACAACCCGCTTTCTCCAACACTTTTACCATATTAAAAGCGGTGTTCGGATACAGTTGATCTACAAAGCAGGGTATGAATAATTGTATTTTCATTTTTATTTATTGTATTCACTTCGCATCTTAATAACGTAAAATATTAAAAATACTATTGAATGATGACTTAATTGTTGAATTAATTATTTGTGTCAAATGATTCTGATAGGGCTATCATTTTTATAGCAGCGGCCGCTGCTTCTTCACCTTTATGACCATGCCTCCCTCCCATTCTTTCATCTGCTTGTATTTGACTATTTACCGTCAACAAACCATAAATAACGGGAACTGGTAATGTAATATTCAATTGAGCAATACCTTGGGTAACACCGGCACATACGTAATCAAAATGTGGAGTATCTCCTTTTATTACACAGCCAAGTGCAATAAATGCATCTGGATATTTTATTTCTTTTATTGCAGCTTGTGTTTTCTTTGTTTCAAAAAAATCGGGCTCAGCATCGATCAAAGATTGCCAGTATTTATTTACTGCAAAGGGAATTTCAAATGCTCCAGGTACAACAATTGTCTTATAGCTTACACCGTTTTCTTTCAATATTTTTATGCATCCTTCTTCCAATACATCTACCACATGTGCATTCCATTCTGTTTTTACAATAACAACAAAGGCATCCTTTAGTTGGATGCCCGTTGTATCAGTTAGTTTATCTGTACTTACTGCCATTAATATTTTTATTTATTTTGTTACACCAAGTTTTGCAAGGTATTTATCAACTTCACCATTTTTTACAGCTTCAAAAGTAGGGTAATTGTCTCTTGCATTTTCATACAATTCAATAGCTTCTTTTGTCTTTCCAAGTGTTTCAGCATATGCACCTGCAATCATCAATGCATCAGCAGTTAATGCCTCATCTTTTGTATTTATAGAAGCAGCTTTTTTATAAGCACTAAAAGCTTCATCCGTCTTTTTTAACTCAGCATAAGCATGACCAAGCATAATGTTCTTTTTAATATCTGTTTGATATGCACCGTTGGCATCAAATTCTTTCAGATACTTTACAGCTTTGTCAAATTCCTTAATTTGTAAGTAAGAGGCTCCCACAAGATAGCTCGCTCTGTTTGCAGAAGGAGAACCACTGAATTTGCTAATTACGCTTAAAAGACCTGTAACTTTTGCGCCATCCATCAAACCACCATTTAATACTATGTTCACGGAGTCTTTATTAAAACCAGTGGTTGCCATTTTACCAAAAAGATTTTCTGCAAGAAAAATAGCCTCAGCAGCTTCTTTTTCTTTTGGCTCTTTTATTAATTTCTTATAGCCATACCAACCACCAAATAAAAGCACCAAAGCGGTAGCTGCGTATATAATTGGTTTGCTATAGGTAGTTAAAAAATCTTTTTTTATTATTCCAGTTTCAGATTCTGTTATGATTTCTGTTTTTTCAACTGTTACTTTCTTCTCTGCCATGTTGTTTGATGTTGTTTATGTAATAATGCCCAAGGGGCAAAGTTTTTAATCTGTAATATAAGGGTAGTCTTCTTGTATGTACACATCTTTCAATAACTCATCCTCATCAGGCCATGGGCTATCTTCAGCAAATTGCACTGCCTCTTCTACTTCTAGTTTTACCCTGTCATTTATTGCTTCTATTGCTTCATCGGTTATTGCGAAGTCTGTTTTCAATACTTTCAATACATGATCTATAGGATCTTTTTCCTTGTACTCTTCCAATTC
>JANMGS010000597.1:0-3120 GCA_031374745.1 Ferruginibacter sp.
GGGTGTTAACGCAGGACGAAACACAACCGGCTGCACAGGCCATGTTATATGGTATTGGTTTAACAGAAGACGATTTAAAGAAACCACAAATCGGCGTGTGCAGTATGGGCTATGATGGTAATACCTGCAACATGCATTTAAATGATTTGCTTACTATTGAAAAAAAAACTGTTTAAGCTCCATAGGAGCGACATGCCAGTAGAAAAAAATAAGTATTGAAAAGTAGAACTCCGTAGGAGTGACATGTAAATATGGAATAATACAAAAAGAAAAACCATAAAACACAAAAAAATATTAAAGTGTTTTTGGGAAAATAAAACAATATGACAGAACTAAATAAATATTCAAAAACAATAACGCAAGACGAAACTCAACCTGCAGCGCAAGCTATGTTGTATGGCATTGGCTTAACAGAAAATGATTTGAAGAAAGCCCAGGTAGGAGTAGTGAGTATGGGTTATGATGGCAATACTTGCAATATGCATTTGAATGATTTAGCAAAGCTGGTGAAACAGGGTGTGTGGGACAATGACCTAGTGGGATTAATTTTTAACACGATTGGCATCAGCGATGGGATAAGCAATGGAACAGATGGAATGCGTTACAGCCTAGTAAGTAGGGATATTATTGCAGATAGTATAGAAGCAGTATGTGGTGGATTTTATTACGATGGATTGATAGCGCTGCCTGGTTGTGATAAAAATATGCCTGGTTCTATAATGGCAATGGGAAGGCTGAACCGCCCATCTATAATGCTGTATGGTGGAACGATAGCTGCAGGAAATTACAAAGGAGAGGAATTAAATATCATTTCTTCTTTTGAAGCTTTGGGTAAAAAAATTGCTGGCACCATTACAGCAGAAGATTTTAAAGAAGTAATAAAACACAGTTGCCCAGGTGCAGGAGCATGCGGTGGCATGTACACAGCCAACACTATGGCAAGCGCTATAGAAGCTTTGGGTATGAGTTTACCTTATTCTTCAAGTAATCCGGCATTGAGTGAAGAAAAGAAAAAAGAATGTTTGGAGGCAGGTAAGGCAATAAAATTATTATTGGAAAAAGATATAAAGCCAAAGGATATCATGACACGTAAAGCATTTGAAAATGCCATTACCATCATCATGATTTTTGGCGGAAGCACCAATGCGGTGTTGCATTTAATTGCCATGGCAAAAAGTGTAGATGTGGAGTTGAGCATTGATGACTTTCAAACCATAAGTGATAAAACACCTGTACTAGCAGACTTTAAGCCAAGTGGAAAATATCTAATGCAAGAATTGCATGCGCATGGTGGCGTACCAAGCGTAATGAAATATTTATTAGAAAAAGGATTGTTGCATGGTGATTGCTTAACCGTTACCGGTAAAACGGTAGCAGAAAATTTACAAGATATCAAGTCATTGGATTTTGATGCACAAAAAATTATTTACCCATTAGAGCAACCCTTAAAAGCAACAGGTCATTTACAGATTTTGTATGGCAATCTTGCTGAGAAGGGAAGTGTGGCAAAAATAAGTGGCAGAGAAGGTGAACGTTTTGAAGGTACCGCTAGAGTGTTTGATGGAGAAAAAGATTTGGTAGAGGGTATAAGTAATGGCAGGGTAAAAAAAGGAGATGTAGTAGTAATTAGATATGAAGGCCCAAAAGGTGCGCCAGGTATGCCCGAAATGCTAAAGCCTACAAGTGCCATTACTGGAGCAGGTTTGGGTAAAGATGTTGCACTAATTACCGACGGAAGATTTAGCGGCGGTAGTCATGGTTTTGTTGTAGGGCATATTACACCCGAGGCTTTTAATGGAGGTTTAATTGCGTTGGTGCAAAATGATGATATTATTGAAATAGATATTGCTACTAAAAAAATGACATTGAAAGTGAGCGAAGAAATAATTGCAGAACGAAGAAGTAATTGGAAACAACCTTTATTGAAAGCAACAAAAGGTGTGTTGTTTAAATATGCTAATACAGTGAAAGATGCAAGCGAGGGATGTGTGACGGATGAATAGCGAAGCCCCCCAAAATCCCCCCCGAGGGGTGGACTTGGGAGTCTTAGAAATTTTGAAGGTATAATTTAAAAATGAAGTGTATAAATGTTATTAGAGATTTTCTTTAAATAAAAAACGATGAACAAAGCATATTTTTTAGAACTAGGCAATTACAATATTTGGGCAAACAATAAAATGATTGCTTGGTTAAATGATATAAATGATGTTCAATATAAGCAATCGATTGAAAGCAGTTTTGGGAGTATTGCTGGGCTTGTATTACATGTAGCATCTGCAGAAAAAATTTGGTTGGATAGGCTCCATGAAGACCCAGCACCTGTTTGGCTTGCAAGTGAATTTAAAGGAGATAAAGAAACATTGATAGGTATATGGAAACGAGCATCTGAAGATATAAAAAAGTACATAGAAAATTTTGATGAAAAGAATTTAGAAAATAAACTAAAGTTTAAACGACTAAACGGGGAAGAAAATGAATTGGCTTTTTACCAAATATTTTCACATGTTTTAAACCATTCCACTTTTCATCGGGGTCAGTTTGTTACACTCTTAAGGCAAGTAGGGTTTTCAAATATCTCGGGTACTGATTTGTTGGATTTCTACAATTTATAAAGTTAGAAAAAATTAAAAGAAATAAGTAGCGTAATAAATTTGGTTACATAATAAACCCAACTCGAGTTCCCTCTCCTTTGGAAAGGGGTTGGGGTGAGGTTAAAATATTTTTATGCAAACACTGGAAAAAATTAAAGAGATAAAGAAAGAGCTGAGTGCTCAAGAAGTCCCCACGTCGGGGGGATCTAGGGGGGCAATTCTCACTGGTAGTAAAGCTGTGTTGGAAGCTTTCGCAGCAGAAGGGGTTGATACTATTTTTGGTTATCCAGGAGGAGCAATAATGCCGATATACGATGCACTGTATGACTATGAAGATAAAGTAAAGCATATTCTCGTACGCCACGAGCAAGGTGCTATACATGCAGCGCAAGGCTATGCACGTGTGAGTGGTAGAACGGGCGTGGTGTTTGCTACTAGTGGACCAGGGGCTACAAATTTAGTGACAGGCTTAGCAGATGCGATGATAGACAGTACGCCAGTTGTGTGCATTACCGGGCAAGTGTTTGCC
>JANMGS010000600.1:0-5575 GCA_031374745.1 Ferruginibacter sp.
CCTAGTAGTGCCTTGTAAAGAAAACCATACAGGTAAAAGCTGGAACTTGAAAATGACTTGCAAAGTAAACGGCGTACAAGTAAGTGAAGGAAATGTATCTGATATGGATTGGACATTTGCAGAAATAATAGAGCGGGCAAGCTATGGTGTAGATATGTATGCAGGTGATGTGATAGGAAGTGGAACAGTAGGAACCGGTTGTTTTTTAGAATTAAATGGAACTGGCAAATTAAACGACCCTAATTACCAAGAGCAATGGTTGCAAAATGATGATGTGGTAGAAATGGAAATAGATGGATTGGGCGTATTGACAAACAATATTGTTGCAGAGGAAACGGATTGGAGTATTTTGAGTTTGAAGAAGTAGGAAAGTTATGAGTTAGAGGGGTTGCGAGCTGAAGAGTTTCGAGTTACGGGTTTTATAAGATTGAAATTTTTTATAGATGGCAACAATAAAATGTTTTGAAGATTTAGAAATTTGGAGAAATGCTCAAGAACTACCAAAATGGTTTATGATTTGTGTGTGAGTAATGAAAAGATTAGACAAGATTTTGAGTTTAAGAATCAAATAAAAAAAGCAGCCTTAACAATATCAAATAATATTGCAGAGGGTTTTGAATATAATAACAATGCTGACTTTCATCGGTTTTTAAGAATAGCAAAAGGCTCTTGCGGCGAAGTAAGGAATTGTTTAAGATTTTCTGTAAAAATGAAATACACAGAGCAAAAAGATGTTGATAAAGATATCAATTTAGCAATATCATTAGGAAAACAAATTGGTAGCCTAATGATTTACTTAAAAGCAAAGATTTCAGAAAAGAAGCTTAGCGCTAAACAAACCCGCAACCCTTAAAACCGCAACCTTATGCTGACATTAAATCTAAAAAACCTTCCAGCCTCCGATATTCAAAACTACCTCCAACATGCCGTAGCTCCACGCCCTATATGCTTTGCGTCTACCATAGATTTGGAAGGAAACGTAAACCTTTCTCCCTTTAGTTTTTTCAATTTATTTTCTTCCAATCCTCCGGTGGTTATATTTTCTCCTGCAAGACGGGTAAGGGACAATACCACCAAACATACTTTGCAAAATGTACTAGAAGTAGCCGAAGTAGTTATCAATATCGTGGATTATGACATGGTACAACAGACATCGTTGGCAAGTTGTGAATTTGCAAAAGGCGAAAATGAATTTACAAAGGCAGGCTTTACGGAAGAAAAAGCAACGCTCGTAAAACCGCCCATGGTAAAAGAAAGTAAAATAAAACTAGAATGTAAAGTGATAGAGGTAAAACCATTGGGTACAGAAGGAGGGGCGGGCAACTTGGTAATATGTGAAGTGCTTTGTATGCACATAGATGAAAGTATCTTAGATGAAAATAAAAAAATAGACCAGACAAAATTAAACTTGGTAGCAAGACTTGGGGGCGATTGGTATTGTAAAGTAGACGAAACAAATCTATTTAAAGTTGCTAAGCCAAATGTACAATTGGGCATTGGAATAGATGCCCTACCAGAAGCCATTCGTAAAAGCAATATCTTATCGGGGAATCACCTGGGCCAGCTTGCAAATGTACACGATATGCCTATTGTAGATCCAAATTTTGAAAACGAACAACTTAAGCAAATAGTACAATATTTTAATTTGGATCCTGTAGAAATGGAAACCGAAACACACAAACTAGCCGCTCGGTATTTAAATGAAGGCAACGTAGCAGATGCCTGGCAAGTTTTGCTGGCCAATGATGTGATTTAACTTTATGGAAACAGTATCTAAAAAATAGATTGGTATTTTTACAAATATGAAAATAATTTTATTGTTGTTATTTCCGGTTGTAAGTATTGCACAACCTATTACTAAATATAAAAACTTAGCACTCGAGGGCGGGGGAGTTAGAGGAATTGCTTATGCGGGAGCTTTTAAAGTACTAGAAGAAAAAGGTATTTTAAGCAGCATTGAAAATGTTGCTGGTACTTCAGCAGGAGCAATTGCAGGCTTGATGTTGAGTATTGGATATACGGCAGCAGAAATGGATAGCATTTTAATGTCACTTCCATTTCAAAAGTTTAATGATGGCAAAGGTGGTTTACTGGGGAAGTATAGAAGGGTAAAAAGAAGGTTTGGTGTATACAAAGGAGATAAGTTTGAAGATTGGATAAAAAAAATGTTGGATAATAAAACGGGAAATGAAAATCTTACTTTTCGGGAATTACACGAAATGAAATTAAAAGATGCTAAGTATAAAGATCTATACTGTACCGGTACCAATATTAGCAAGCAGAGGCTCGAAGTCTTTTCATACAAAAATACACCAGATTTTTCCCTTGCTACGGCCGTTAGAATAAGTGGGGGAATTCCAATTTATTTTACACCAATAGCTTTAGACGATTCTTTGCGAAGCATTAAACCACAGGACACATCAAGCTATGTAAATTATTATGTAGATGGGGGCTTGCTTTGTAATTACCCAATAAGCATGTTTGATAGTTCAGTGTCAGGTGGTAACCCGCTATTGAGTTATGATTTGATTTTTAATAGACAAACACTCGGCTTAAAATTGGAACGCAAATCACAAATTGATGCATTCCTCAATAACTCAATTGATATACCACCTTACAACCCCAAAAATGTAAATGATTATATGAGTGCATTCGGCAATCTTATGATGGAAACCATGGAAAGGAAATACCCTGGCATGGAAAACGAAAAAGGGAGAACCATATTTATCAGTTATGGTAACATCAAATCAAAAATAAAGAAAATAAGTGTGAAGAATAAGAGAATGTTATTTGATAATGGTGTAGCTGGGGTAAAACAGTTTTTTGAATTACAAGACGCCAATATCAATGCTACTTTGTAATTTCTTAATCTTTTTGTTTTTCAATTTCTTCTTCTATTGCCATTTTATTTACCCTTGTTGCGTGCCGGCCACCTTCAAAAGCTGTAGCTATAAAAGTATCTACCATTTCTTTAGCAAGTTCAATACTTATAAATCTTGCAGGTATGCATAAAATATTTGCATCATTGTGCATGCGTGCAAGTTGGGCTATTTCATTTTCCCAGCAAATGGCAGCACGAATATTCGCATGTTTATTGGCTGTAATAGCTACACCATTGGCACTACCACAAAGTAAAATACCAAAGCTGTACTCTTTGCTTTCTACCGCATTGGCTACTGGATGAGCAAAATCTGGATAGTCTACAGAATCTGCACTGTATGTTCCAAAATCCCTTAAGGCTACACCTTTCTCATCTCTTAAATAGTTTACAAGTTTTGTTTTGTATTCAAAGCCTGCATGGTCGGAGCCAATAGCAAGTGGTTTAGTTAAATCGAATTGCATCGTAAAAATCTAATTTTAAATATGGTTGGTAATTTTCGTTAAACTCTTTTATTAGCACATTATCACATTTGCATATCTGCACATTTGCATATCTGCACATTTGCATATTTGCACATTGCTTTAACTCCATTCCTTTTCTTCCTTCTCTTTTTTCTTATCTATTTTGGCACAAATTAATACACTTATTTCGTATAATAGGAGCAAAGGTATTGATACAATCATTTGGCTGGTCCAATCTGGGGATGGCGTAATGATTGCAGCTAAAATAAGTATAACTACAAACGCATACTTTCGGTATTTTCTTAAAAAATTGGCACTTATCAACCCTATTTTTCCTAATACATAAGCAAATATAGGTAGCTCAAAAGCTATACCGCATCCAAGAATTATATTATTGAGGGTATCAATATAATCATCCAAAGTAGGACGGTACAAATAAGCTTTTGTAGTGCCTAGTGTAAAATTCCCTAAAAAATTAAAGGTAAATGGTGCCAATAAGTAATAACCAAAAGCACCTCCTAAAAAAAAGCACAACGACACCCAAAAAATACTCCCTCTGCTGTATTTTATTTCTTTTGGAGAAAGGGCTGGTTTAATAAATTTCCACAATTCCCAAAATAAGTAAGGGAATGCAATGATAAGACCACCGGTAATAGCTATAGAAATGGCAGACATAAATGGACCGCTAATGGTATTTCCTTGTAACTCTATGTTTATGGGAGGCATACACAATGCTTCTCCAAGGTGAAGTTTGTGGCTAAGATTGCACAAGGTTCTATAACTGATAAAATCAGATTTGGCAGGGGCATAAATGATATGATCGAAAACCCAATCTATTTTAATAAATATGCCAATAACTGCAGCCAGCCAAACTATTACGGAACGAACCAAGTGCCAGCGCAATGCTTCTAGATGGTCTATAAACGTCATCTCCTTGCCATCCTCGTTGCCAATTCTTTTAAAGGAAGAAATCTTATCTGCTAAAAATGCCAATGCTTGTTTTTTAAAAAATGTACCAAATTCATGTAAATAGAGCACGAAGATAACAAAGAACAGACTTTAAATGGCTATGGTTTGTTTTACATTTCATTTGTGTGCAATATAAAATTTCCGTTAAGTATTTCAATTATAACTATAATAGGCATTAATGAAATTAATTTATTCATTAATTTGTTGATAATAAGGCAGCTACACCAAATTTTTTTCTATCTATTATAAAATCAATAATATATTATTCATCGTATATTAACTGATTCTATTTACTTTGGTAAAAATCTGAATTGGTAAAACCAACAGACATTCTACAAACAAAAAAATAATGAAACCAGTATTCTGCTTACTTATATTTTTATGCCAGCAAGGTTTTGCGCAACAAGCTTATAAAGCCAACGACCTAGTGAAAAATATGTATGCAAATAGAATCATTAATTATAGCACTGCTTCCGCTTCGTTAAAAGACCTGCAGGGCAATATTACTATTATAGATTTTTTTGGCACTTGGTGTATTCCTTGCATAAAAGCGTTGCCTGAATTAAAAACGTACAAACAAAAATTTAAAGATGATGTAAATGTTGTATTAATATCATCCGAAACGGAGGCAAAACTTACGTCGTTTGTTAACGGCAGAAAACCATTTGATTTTCCTATTATTGTTGATGAAGATAATTTGTTCACCAATGCTTTTGCTCCGCCATCTTACCCCTACACAATAATTTTAGATAAAAGTTTAAAGATACTTTCTATTACCAATATGGCTGATTTAACAGAAGATATTTTGAGTAAATATATTTTAAATCAAAAAGGAAATACAGAACCTACAAAAACAATACAAACCATTGATACAATACAAAAGCCGATGATTGTAATGCCAGCCCCCATCTTACAAGAAAATGCACTTTTACAATTGTCGCAAGATTTTGTGTATGCTGCAAAAACCAATGAGCAAGTTGCAAACTTTATTACCAAATTAAAAGAAGTAAATTATGATAGCTTGTTAAATAATGTAAGAACGGATGATGACAAAAAAGCTTTCTGGATAAATTTGTACAATGCATATACCAATACATCTTTACATCAAAATCCTGAACAATATAAAAGCCGAAATAAGTTTTTTAAGGCAAAAAACATCAACGTTGCTGGTAAAATATTTAGCCTCGATAAAATTGAGCATGGTATTTTGAGAAGAAGTAAAATTAAATGGAGCTTGGGTTATTTAAATAAATTATTTCCAAAT
>JANMGS010000623.1:0-3466 GCA_031374745.1 Ferruginibacter sp.
CTGCTGTGAGGGCTTTTGGTTTTTCCATTAATAATTTTATTACAATGGTGATAATGGTCATATCACTTGTTGTAACATTTCTCTTATTTAAAACACCTTGGATATTTCCTATCCTTATTATTTGTGGTGGTGTTGCTACAAGTTTAAGTAGTAAGCGAATTCCAGAAAAAGAAATAATTAAACCAAAACAAATAAAATGGACGAATATTTGGTTGTTTGTTATGATATTTTTAATTGCTGGAATATTAAGTGAAACAGCTCGAAAACAACAATGGGGAAATAGAAAGGCATATAACTTATTTGAGAATTTTTATCGTTTTGGAAGTTTTGTTTTTGGCGGAGGCGATGTATTGCTTCCAATGATGATTGACCAATATGTAGAAAGGCCCAATACAAAAGATAATATAGACGATGAATCTATTATAAGCATAAGTAGGGCTGAATTACTTACTGGATATGGTTTTGTAAGGGCTATTCCTGGGCCTGTTTTTTCGGTTGCATCTTTTACTGGTGGTATAGCAATGAAAAAAAAGGGAACCGGCGATCAACTACTTGGTTGTGCAATAGGAACAGTAGCTATATTTTTACCCAGTGCATTACTGGTACTTTTCTTTTTTCCTGTTTGGCAATATTTAAAAAAGTTTGTAGCTATTTATAGAGCGTTGGAGGGTATCAATGCTGTTGTAGTGGGATTAATGGCCGCGGCTGCTTGCTATCTATTAAAAGTAAATTTTGATAACACATTCACCCTGCATTCTTTTATTTCTTTGTTTGTGATAAGCGCTACATTTCTATTTTTAAAATACACCAAATTACCACCTACGGTTATTGTATTGTGTTGTGTAATTTTAGGATGGATTTTCTAAAGAAGAGCCGTAGTAATGTTTTATTTTTATTTCCTCCATTACTTCATCGGGTACTAAGTATCGTATAGATTTATTTTCCTTAATGTTTTTTCTGATAAGTGTAGAAGAAATTTCTAATAAGGGAGCATCTACTATTTCTATATTTTTTGGCAACGTAGATTTTATTTCAAAAGAAGGACGGAGGTATATTAATATATTATAATTATTTATTATATATTTATAATTCTTCCATTTCTCTATATTCTGAAAACCATCACTTCCCATAATAATAGAAAAAATATTATTTGGATATTTTTCGGATAAATAAATCAATGTGTCTGCTGTGTAAGATGGTCTGGGTAATTTAAATTCTACATTACTTGCCTTTAATTTTTTTTCTCCTTCTATTGCAATTTTCACAAGAGATAATCTGTGTTGCTCATTTAATAAACTAGCTGTATTTTTAAAAGGATTTTGTGGAGAAACAATAAACCAAACTTCTTCCAATTCTGTATTATTTGCTATGTGATTAGCAATAATTAAATGACCAGTATGTATAGGATTAAAAGAGCCAAAATAAAGTCCCACTTTCATTTTAAATAGTTTCGAATATAAAAGAATAATACAGGTTGAGTTTATTGGATTATTATATTTCTTCCACCAGAATATGCTCAGCCTCATTTAAACGAAGGCTTAGAATATAGCCGGCAACAGAGATAGAAATAGGGTCTTTAAAAAGTGCAATTTTTTCCACTTTTATTTTCTCTCCAGGAACACAACCCATCTCCATTAATTTTAAAAAAATCTCATCGTTTTTAAATGCACGAATAATTACTTCTTTACCAATTTTTATTTCCGATAATCTTTTATACATTAGCTATAACCTTCAGTGATAGAAGGCGTAAAAGTAGTTTAAAGAATAGTTTAATCATTCCGAATTAAAGAAAAATATGTCTGTACAATTTCACCAACTTACCAAAATAAAATTAAACAATAGAAAAGCACTAAAAGCTTTCATACCAATGATATTTAAAAAAGAAGGTAAACCGTTTAAATCGTTAAACTATATTTTTTGTACAGACGAATACTTATTGAAAGTAAATAATGATTTTTTAAAGCATGATTTTTATACAGATATTATTACGTTTGATTTAAGTGAATCTAAGGGATCTCCAATTATAGGTGAAATTTATATAAGTGTTGATAGGGTGAAAGAAAACGCAGTTACCCATCACGTTAGCTTCGAGCAAGAACTTCACAGGGTAATCTTTCATGGAGCGTTACACTTATGTGGTTATAAAGACAAATCAAAAACAGACTCCTTGCTTATGAGGTATAAGGAAGAAGATTGTATAAGTATGTATTTCGAATAGTTTTATGTGCTACTGATAGTCACTAACTTTATAAAACAATTATTCCTACCAGCGTATTGAGCTCTAACCTAACATTCACTATAACAAAATAAACATAAACAGCTGTTTCACGAAACACAGTTCCTAACTGAAATAAAGGCTTCTATGCGCTAGCTATATAAGATCGGTTATAATTAAAGTATGAAGCCATGTTCCACGAGACACAGTTTCCTACTGAAACATTAACTTTTCTATCTAAGTTTATAATTACTTTTACAACCAGATAGTAAACAGATGTTCCACGAGACACAGTTTCCTATTGAAACAATACCTAAAATATTATTTATGGGGCGTAAAAAATGGACAGCTAAAGAGGAGGTAACCGACACCGATATTAAAACACGGGAAAGAAAGAAGTGGCAACTAGCCTTAAGGAGGTATGTATTAGAAAAACAAGTGTCGGAAAATTATGCACCTTACTTTGGGTTGGATATAGAAAGCTTTAGAGAATGGATAGAAATCCAGTTTACCGAGGAGTTAAACTGGGATAACTTTGGTTCTAAGTGGCAGTTTGAGCATATTATACCTGTTGCATACTTTGATTTTAGTATAGAAGACGACCTAAAGCTTTGCTGGAACTTCATAAATATAAGAGTAGAAAAGATAGCTTTAAACAACCAAAAGGGAAATAAGATAGATGTGCTAGCGGTAAAGCCATACTTTGAAGCGTTGTATAGAAAGACCGGCTACTTCCTTTGTACAAAAATACTGTCTAAGCTAAATGAAATAGAGCGGTTAAATATTATTAGCGAGCCCAAGATTGAGCATTTTCTAAACAACCGAAAGGCTGATTTTGAAATGATGTATACTTTCTCAGCCGTAGAATTTGTCCAAATGAACAGAGGTGTAGCCTTTAAAGATGTTTTATTGGAAAGAGAAATTCTCAGAAAGTTTGGATAGGACCATCATACACGCAGCGTTTAACCCGTAACCCATAACATTTCAACCCGTAACTTTGCAGCCATGTTTCCAAAATACGATATTATAGTAGTAGGCGCAGGGCACGCTGGTTGCGAAGCCGCTGCAGCAGGGGCCAATATGGGTAGCAAAGTGCTACTCATTACCATGAATATGCAAACCATAGCTCAAATGAGTTGCAATCCTGCCATGGGCGGTATCGCAAAAGGCCAAATAGTAAGAGAAATAGATGCGCTAGGAGGGTATAGTGGTATAGTTACCGACAAGAGTATGATACAGTTTCGTATGCTA
>JANMGS010000672.1:0-6063 GCA_031374745.1 Ferruginibacter sp.
AAAATAACAAGTACGCCAATCATATTCTAAGGAAATAAAGTAAGCCAGTACAGCTCCAGTAAGTCCAATACCCGCAACCAGCGAGGTACCAAGCCCCCTTTTTTCTTTGGTAATCAATTCGCTTACGAGTGTAATACCTGCACCTAATTCGCCTGCTAGCCCCACGCCTGCAAAAAAACGTACCAATGCATATTGGTTGGGTGTTTGCACAAAGCCATTTACAATATTAGCAATACTGTACAAAATGATGGAGCCAAAAAGTACACTTAGCCTACCTTTTTTGTCGCCCATCATTCCCCAAATTATACCGCCAATAAGTAGGCCAATCATTTGAATACTGATAATAAATTTTCCCTCTGATTCTACTTGTGCGGCATTTAATCCTAAGCTTGTCAAACTATCTACCCGTACAATTTGAAAAAGCAATAAATCATAAATGTCTACAAAATAACCAAGGGCCGCTACCAATACAGCAATGTTAAAAATGGAACTAGTAGATGTTTTTTGCATAAAGAAAATTAAGTAGTTTCTTTTTTATGTGAAGATTTCCCAAATATTATTTTAAGGATAACTGGTGCAGTAGTAACCAACACGATTCCTACTACAATTACTTCTAAGTGCTCTCTTAAATCAAATTTAAATTTATTCATAAACAATTCTTGCAAGTAATGACCAGCAAAAAGCATCGTAAAAACCCAAGCCACACAACCAATTAAATTATAGAAAGTAAATTTCTTTTTTTCCATACCAACAATGCCCGCTACAATGGGAGCAAATGTTCTTACAATGGGTAAAAACCTAGCCATTACGATGGCGCCACCACCGTGTTTTTCATAAAAGTCTTTTGCTTGAAAAAGGTATTTTTTCCTAAAGAAGAATGTATCTTTTCTTTCAAATAAAAACGGGCCGCTTTTGCGCCCAAACCAATAGCCCACAAAGTTTCCTATAATACCAGCAATTGAAATGATTACACCTAAAATTAATAGGTTTGCAAAAGGACCGGCATTTACCCCAATGCCACTATTCACCAAATCGAAACTATAAATACCTGCCACAAAAAGCAATGAATCTCCCGGCAAAAAGAACCCTGCAAACAAACCTGTTTCTGCAAATATTACAAAAACAACAAACCATAGCCCACCAAAAACAATGTAGAACATGGGGGTAAGTAAATCCTTCCATGTAAATTTCTTTTTAAGAAAAATAGTTTGTTCACTTGAAATATCATTTTTAGAAAAAAAGGCAGGTTTATAATCAGTTCCTTGTACCAAAAAAGAATCATTATCGTTCAACAATAATTTAATACTATCTTTTGAGCTAAGTTTATAGACAATTCCTTTGTAAGTAATTTCAATATTTTTAGCATCGGCTTTATATTGGTTTTTACATTTTATTACTGTACTATCTTGGCCATGGGCAGCTAGAAAAAATAAAAACGTACTTAATACTAATACAATTTTCCTCATTATACAATTCATTTTTTAAATAAATTAAGCTTCTTCTTTTAGTTCTCCTTCCATTTTACTTACCACTGCAGTTGCTATACTATTGCCTACCACATTTGTAGCACTGCGTCCCATGTCTAAAAGTGGATCTATGCCTAAAAGTAATGCAAGACCAGCTTCGGGAATGTTAAAAGTTGCTAAAGTTCCTGCAATAACAACCAACGACGCACGGGGCACACCCGCAATACCTTTGCTGGTAAGCATCAGCACGAGTAGCATGCTTATTTGTGTACCAATATCTAAGTGTATGCCATAGCTCTGCGCAATAAATAGAGAAGCGAATGTCATGTACATCATGCTACCATCCAAGTTGAAGGAATAACCCAATGGCAATACAAAACTTACAATTTTATCTTTACAACCAAAGCGCTCTAGTTCTAACAATGTTTTAGGAAAAGCTGCTTCGCTACTGGCCGTACTAAACGCAATGAGTGCAGGTTCTTTTATTCTTTTTATAAGATTGAAAACTCGTTTGCCTATAAACAAAAAGCCAGCAAAGATGAGTACCAGCCAAAGCAACCCAAGTCCGAAATAAAATTCTCCAATAAAAATAGAATAGGTTTTAAGAATGCCCAAGCCTTGTTTGGCTATGATGGCAGCCATGGCACCAAAAACAGCAAAGGGAGCAAACTTCATTACATAGCCCGTTACTTTTAAAATAATATGCGCCATTGCATCCAAAGCTCGCACAACTGGTGCCGCAATATCACCCAAGGCAGCAGCAGCTACACCAAAGAACAATGCAAAAACAACGATTTGCAAAATTTCATTTTTGGCCATAGCATCTATTACGCTTGCAGGAAATACGTGCGCAAAAAAATCTTTAATTGATAATGCTGCTTTATCAATACCAGAAGATGAACCAACATCGGGTAATGGCAGATGCATGGCATGGCCTGGTTGAAAAATATTTACCAAGATAAGCCCCAGCAACAGACTCATTAATGAAGCGCTTAAAAACCACAACAGCGTTTTGCCGCCAATTCTTCCCACAGCACTTATATCTCCAAGCTTAGCAACACCAACTACTAAGGTGGTAAAAACCAATGGAGCAACAATCATTTTTATTAAGCGTAAAAATATATCTGCTAAAATGGTGAACCAGTCTAGTTTTTTGTCTCGAGCTTTTGTTACTTCGGCCTTTTGTGTAGATAGTAGCACTAATTGTTTTGATAAAGTTTTATAACGTACATTATTCGTATCTACTAAAGCTGCAATTCTGATATCCATACTTTTAATAGAATCTGAAAGAAACCCCACTTTTTTAAATGCAGTTTCTCCATTTGCATCTAGCAATACTTCTTTTTCAGCAGATTTTTTTTGGCGCTCAATATTTTTTCTTTGGGAAATCAGGCTTTGATAGGTGAGTGTATCCGATGCTTTTTCGAAGACTTTCATGCTATTATGCAGATATATTTGTTGCGCTTCCGCATTTGCGATGCTTTTATTTTCGTTGCCTACATAATAAACATTCAATAAAAAGCCGGCAATTATACCTAGTACCAAGCCAATACCTATATATAAAGTTAGTTTGCTGCGCTTTGCGCTATGTTCCTGCATGCTTAAAAGTTTATGATTTGCAATATAGTATAATAAGCTTATTACACCTACCAATAAACAAAAATGTAGGGATGGTATAGTTTTTAAATAATTAATGCTTAATTTCCCGCAATCATTTTCAACCAAACTAAAAAATTATATGAGTTTATTTGTAAAAAAACCAATGAATGAGTTATTGGCAGAAGCCGCTGACACAGAAAAAGGTTTAAAGAAAACCCTGAGTGCTGGCTCACTTGTTGCATTGGGTATTGGAGCAATTATAGGTGCTGGATTATTTGTAAGAACTGCCGCTGCTGCTGCTCAAAGTGCGGGACCATCTGTTACATTAGGTTTTATTGTGGCAGCAATTGGTTGTGCATTAGCAGGTCTATGTTATGCAGAACTTTCCTCTTCAATTCCCATTTCGGGTAGTGCATATACTTATACGTATGCAACCATGGGTGAGCTTATGGCATGGATAATTTGTTGGGATCTGGTATTAGAATACGCAGTAGGAGCTGCTACGGTTGGAATTGCGTGGAGTGAATATTTAAATAATTTATTGGTAAATGTTTTCCATTGGAAAGCCATTGCTTACGAATGGTGTCACTCACCTTTTCAGCATTCTATCCCTGATGCAGCTGGTATAGTACACCATGGCATGTTGAATTTACCTGCTTTTGGCATTGTATCATTGTTAAGTTTATTGCTTATAAAAGGAACACAAGAATCTGCTTTTGTAAATAGTATTATAGTAGTTACAAAAGTGGCTATTGTAATAATGATAATTGTACTTGGTTGGGGCTTTGTAAATGGGGCAAATCATACTCCATATATTCCTGAACCATCTACATTTACTGATCATGCTGGCGTAACACATAGTTATGGCGGTTTGCTAGGAATTTTAGGTGCTGCCGGAACAGTATTCTTTGCCTTTATTGGTTTTGATGCGGTGAGTACCGCTGCGCAAGAAACTAAAAATCCAAAAGTGGCTATGCCGATAGGTATTTTAGGTTCTTTGGCTGTATGTACGGTGTTGTATATTTTATTTGCACATGTACTTACAGGTCTTGCTCCAGTTGATTTCTTTAGAAACGAAGGTGGTGAAGCATCTGTTGTAGCTGCTATCAATAAGTTTATGCCAGGTTATGGTTGGTTGGCTAATCTAGTTACAGTAGCTATTCTTGCAGGTTTCTCTTCAGTAATTTTAGTGATGCTTCTTGGTCAAAGTAGAGTATTTTATAGCATGAGTAAAGATGGCTTGTTGCCAAAAGTATTTAGCGATGTACACCCTAAATTTAAAACGCCTTACAAAGCAAATCTTTTCATTTTGATTATTGTAGGTCTTTTTGCTGCCTTGGTACCTGGCGATATTGTAGGTGATATGACTAGTATTGGTACTTTATTTGCATTTATGTTGGTATGCGTTGCGGTTATTATTCTTCGCAAGACAGATCCAGATCTTCCTCGTCAATTTAAAACACCTTTTGTACCATTGGTTCCTATATTAGGTATCATAGTATGTGGAGCAATGATATATGGCTTGGGTTGGACAAACTGGTTGCGTCTTCTAGGATGGCTTGCAATAGGTTTTGTAATTTACTTTGGCTACAGCAGATACCATAGCAAATTGGATAACGGTACGGATAAGAAATAACAAAAATATCTTTAACTTAAAATGCCTCGAACAAAAAATTCGAGGCATTTTTATTAAAAGCTTTTGCTAATAAAAACCCCGCTGAGCCGGATTCATACGGTGGGATGATAGTTTATGTAAGACTTTTTCACTATTATATAATATTATCTCCATTTACTTTGAATCTATTTGCAATAACTTCGCATTAACAAATTTTTTAAATACATCCCCCTTTTTAGTCACTTAAAATTTACACAAAATGATACAATCAAAAGGATACGCAGCACAAACACCAGAAACAGATCTTGCCCCATGGGAATTTCAAAGAAGGGAAGTAGGCCCAAACGATGTACAAATAAACATTGCCTATTGTGGTGTGTGCCACTCCGATTTACATCAAATAAAAAATGACTGGTTTCCGGGAATATTCCCCATGGTACCAGGGCATGAAATTGTAGGTACTATTATAAAAGTTGGATCAGACGTGAAGAAATTTGCAGAGGGTGACCTAGCAGGTGTAGGTTGTATGGTAGACTCTTGCAGAACCTGTGACAATTGTAAAGATGGATTGGAACAATATTGCTTCAATGGAAATATAGCCACTTATAATGGAATGGGCAAAGATGGATTGCCTACATATGGTGGTTATTCAAATAGCATTATTGTGCATGAGGACTTTGCATTGCATATATCTGACAAATTATCATTGGCAGCCGTTGCACCTTTGTTATGTGCGGGCATAACTACGTACTCACCGCTTCGCCATTGGAAAGTGGGCAAAGGGCATAAGTTGGCCGTACTTGGTTTGGGTGGACTAGGCCATATGGCCGTAAAATTTGGAGTAGCGTTTGGTGCAGAAGTAACAGTGTTAAGTACATCTGCTAATAAAGAAGAAGCGGCAAAAGCATTGGGAGCGCACCATTTTGTGGTAACCTCGGATGCTGAACAAGTGAAGGCAGTAAAAAGTTCATTTGATTTTATTTTGGATACCGTTTCGGCCAAGCATGATATGAATATGTATATGACAATGTTGCGAACAAATGGCGTACATATATGCGTAGGCGCACCTTCTGAGCCCCACATGATTTCTGCCTTCTCGCTTATTGGTGGCAGAAAAAGTGTAGCAGGCTCGGGCATTGGTGGCATACCAGAAACACAAGAAATGCTGGATTATTGCGCCGAGCATAATATCGTATCTGACATTGAAATAATTGACATAAAAGATATCACAGCTTCTTACGAACGTATGATAAAGGGTGATGTGCGATATAGATTTGTAATAGATCTTGCTACTTTATAAAATTTTCTTAGTTATAAAAAATCCCTTTTCTTTTCAGAAAAGGGATTTTTTATTTTAAAGTATTATTTTAAGCTTAATTTATA
>JANMGS010000370.1:0-9442 GCA_031374745.1 Ferruginibacter sp.
CATAGATAACCTATGCAATAAAGACAATTTATCATGTTTAGAATTGCTGGGAAGTCCTTTTTTATTGGAAATTGCAAAAACAATATGTGGGGAAGATTTTTTTCCTATACAAGAATTTGCATTAATAAAACATTTGGGCGATGAACAGCCTGTATTTTGGCACCAAGATATGGTGCATCAAAGAACGGGAAATTGTTTTACAGTAGGAATATACTTGGATGATGCTGATGAAAATGAAGGTGCACTAAGGGTTGTTCCTAAAAGCCATCTTAGTACCAAAGAGATTTGTGCTTTAAGCAAAGAACCTTATATTGAAGTGCCAATGAAGGCAGGCGATATTTTGGTGCATGATATGATGTTGGCTCATAGTTCGGGTTTATTGACAAACAATAAAATAAGACGGGTTATTTATTTTGAGTTTTTATCTGCCAAGCATGTTTTGCAAGAGCAGATTTATAAAAAAGATTTGGTAGACAATAGAACTGCTTTACTGCAAGTTGCCATTGATTATTATAAATCGCAAAATCCAACAGAACCACATTTTTTACAGAAAAATAGTGTTGGATTGTCTTTCGAATCTAATGCAAACTTACGATCGGTAGTAGAAGCAATGTATGAAATGCCTATAAACGCAAAAGCTTCTGCTTATTGTTTCAACGAATTACATTAATCTATTCAAATGCCTGCAATACAAAATTCATCTGTACTTATTGATTTTTTTAATAAAATTTCTAATGGCATTTCACATGATCAGCAAGATTGGAATGCTTACCAAAAAGTAATTTTTGAATACGGATTAGGGATGGAAGAAACCTTACAGTTTATACATTTCAACAAGCCAAGTTTTGATCATTTTATGGAATGGGTAAATGAAAATAAATCCAACCACCAAATTATAGACGATGCCGAAACTGAACCTGTACTAACAGCAGCCGATCTTGAATTTTGGGATAAGAATGGCTATATTATTATAAAGGAAGCCATTCCTATCGAGGATTGTAAAAATACAGTGAATGCAATATTAGATTACTTAGGTGCAACGTTTGATAATCCCGCATCTTGGTATAAAGAACATGAAAACATGGAGGGATTGATGTTATTATTTACTAAACATGCAACCTTGGAAAAAAATAGACAATCGGTTAAAATTAAAAAAGCCTATGAACAACTCTATCAAACAAAAGACATTTATAAAACCATAGATAAGGTAAGTTTTAATCCGCCAGAAAATGATTCTTTTACATTTATGGGAAGTTCTTTACACTGGGATACAAGTTTAGCATTGCCTATTCCATTTTCTTTACAAGGTTTGTTGTATTTGAATGATGTGAATGAAAATGCGGGTGCTTTTCATTGCGTTGCAGGTTTTCATAAAAAAATAGAATCTTGGTTGATAAATTTGCCTAATAATGTTGACCCTAGAAAGGCTGCTGTAGCTGAATTGCAACCAATACCTATTGCAGGAAATGCAGGTGACTTTATTATATGGCACCAAGCATTGCCGCACTGTGCCAGTGCAAACAAAAGCCATTTTCCAAGATTTGTACAATACCTTACCTATTTACCTACTGTAATAATTACAGATAATAGGCTTTGGATTTAGATACTGAAGTGGACGATTATAAAAATCTAACTAAAACTTTTAATGCTGCACATAAGTAAATACAGGAATATTTGAATGGTTCACTACATGTTCTGCAACACTTCCTTTAAAAAAATGTTCGATTCCCTTTCTGCCATGTGTGTACATTACAATTAGATCAGCATTTACTTTTTCGCTGTATGATAAAATACCTTGTTCTACTGTAGCTGCGTCGACTATATTAAAAGTTGCTCCATTAATGTCAAGTAAATCTGCCAATTCATGCATGGCTTTTTTATTTTCTTCGTAATTTATTTTTTTCATACCAGTGTCTACGTGCACAAAATGAAAAGTGGCCCCTTCAACTGGCAAATGAGCTAGTGCTTCTTTAATATACGCTGCATGTGATAAGTCCACTGCTAAAACCACCGTTTTTGGTGCAAAGTAATCTACCTTACCTTTTATTACCAATACAGGACAATTGGCTAACCGTACTATTTCCCCACTGTTTGAATTCATAAAAAATTCTTTAATCCCATCAGCTCCATTTGAACCCATTACAATTAAATCTGCGTCGTGTTCCAATATTTTTTTTAAAAAATTTGAGCCTGTTTCTTCCACAATTGCATTTATTTCAATACCGACATATTTGTCAATCAAATGCTGCATATCATTTTTTGATTCAATTAAGATATCATCCCAGGCATCGTCGAATGAAACGCCTGTGGAACCGTATAAAGAGTAATAGGTACCGATGGTAGAAGATGGAGAAAGTTTTACGTTTAGCAAATCGATACTTGCATCGGTATATCTTGCAATGTTAACTGCTACATCAAGTGCATTGTTTGCAACATCACTTAAGTCTGTAGGTACTAAAATTTTTTTCATTTAAATATTTTTTATGGTTTGATATATGAAATTCTATCACAATATCAGTGCAATATGAATAAATCTAAATGACTTTTATCATTTGCAAAAATGACATAAAACAGCTTGATAATTACTAGACAGTACAATATCAGTAACTAAAATCCGTTTCAATTACAGATGATTTACCAATAAACTTCTAAATAAGCATATATCTAATATCGTTTTGAAATTAAAATACCACTCCTCAAAACTAAAAATTGTATAGTAAAAATAAATAATCTAAATTTGAACTAACCACAAACTGCTAAAATGAAGACAATTTTACGCCTCACCGTTTTTTTTACATTAATATCAAATGTAACATTTGGTCAACCATCTGTAGCTCGGCAATGGAATGAAGTAATGCTTGCTGCTATCAGAGAAGATCTTGCACGCCCACCGGTACAAGCACGTAATCTGTTTCATGTGTCTATGGCAATGTACGATGCGTGGGCAGTGTATGATGCAATTGCAAGTACTTACCTATTGGGAAAGACCATAGGAGGAATCTATTATCCATTTGCAGGAATTGCTCCTGTAGCCCCTGCCAATATAGAATCGTCAAGAAATAAGGCTATTAGTTATGCTGCTTACAGGGTATTGATTCAGCGTTTTTCGATATCCCCAAATGCAGGCACTTCTGTTGCTAGATTTAATAATTTGATGACTACTTTGGGGTACAACATAAATTATACTTCAACGAATTATACCAACAACGATCCTGCAGATTTAGGTAACTATATTGCTCAAAAAGTAATTGAAATGGGGTTGGCTGATGGTGCTAGACAGGCTCAAAACTATCAATATATTGATTATTATCCTGTTAATTCTTCGTTGGTAATTGCAAATGGCGGAAACAGTGTTATGGAAAATCCAAACAGATGGCAACCGTTAGTCATTAATGGCGCATTTGATCAAAATGGTAATCCAATCCCTTCATTGCAAAGATTTGTTTGCCCGGAGTGGGGTAGAGTACTCCCTTTTGCAATGCCCCTTTCCTCTGCTGTGCATTACTTCCGATATGGGGCAGATTATCCTGTATATTATGATCCGGGAATGCCTCCAATGTTAGATACTGTAAATGCAGCTTCACAAACATCTTTAGATTTTAAATGGGGTCATACGATGGTTGCTGCATGGTCATCGCATTTAGATCCTAATGATGCAACAATGATCGATATTTCTCCAAATGGAATGGGTAATGTTACTAGTTATCCAACAACCATAGCTGGGGAGCGTCTTTTTTATAATTTTACAAACGGTGGAGATCCTGGTACGGGTTATGCAACCAATCCAGTGACTGGTTTGCCCTACACAGCACAAATGGTCCGTAGAGGAGATTATACCCGCATCGTTTCACAATATTGGGCAGATGGACCAACTTCTGAAACGCCTCCGGGACATTGGTTTGTATTGCTAAATCAAGTGGGTGATTATCCTGGCTTCCAAAAGAAATTTGAAGGGGTAGGGCCTGTTTTATCAAACCTTGAATGGGATATAAAAACATATTTTTCTTTGAGTGGTGCTATGCACGATGCGGCTATTGCTTGCTGGGGTATTAAAGGATGGTACGATACACCAAGACCCGTTTCGGCAATTAGAAGAATGGCAGCATATGGGCAAAGTAGTGATCCGATGCAACCCTCATATCATCCTGCTGGATTGCCATTGATCCCAGGCTTCATAGAATTGGTACTTGCAGGTGACCCATTAGCTGGAGCAGGAAACATAAACGTAAATAAAATAAAAATAAAAGCATGGCGTGGTTTTAGTTTTATAGTAAATCCTTACAACGATGTAGCTGGAGTAGGTTGGATATTGGCTGCAGATTGGATGCCTTATCAAAGAAGTACTTTTGTAACACCTCCTTTTGCTGGATATTTATCTGGTCATTCAACCTACTCTCGTGCAGGTGCCCAATCACTTACCATGCTCACAGGTAACCCTTATTTTCCTGGTGGTCTTGCAGAATATGTAGTGCCTGCCAATAGCTTTTATACAGGTTTTGAAGCAGGGCCTAGTACCGATATAAGACTACAATGGGCGTCGTATAAAGATGCATCAGACCAAGCTAGTTTATCTAGGATTTGGGGTGGCATACATCCTCCATTTGACGATATCCCCGGTAGGTTAATTGGCGAACAAGTAGGTACAGCTGCACACAATAAAGCAAAAACATATTATAGTGGCTCTGTATTACCTATAGAGTTAATGTATTTCTCTGCTATAGAAAAACAATGTAATGTTCAACTTAGTTGGGCTACTTCTTCAGAGGAATCGTCAAAATCCTATACCATTTTACGAAGCGAAGATGGGGTGAATTTCGATACTAAAATTGCTGAAATAAAAGCGGCAGGTAATAGTACAACCATACGAAGTTATTTGTTTAATGATGTTTCTCCACTTGCAACCAATTATTATAAGTTGTACCAAACAGATATTAATGGAACAACCAAACAATTGCCTATACGATTTGTAGCTTTAAAAAATTGTGAAGCACAGGCTGATTATGTGGGAAATATTACGCCAAATCCGGTGCTAGAAAATGCAATGTTAATGATTAGAAATATGGCTAAAAACGACCATGCACAAATTATAATTTCGGATGTATTTGGAAGAATAATAAACACACAATTTGCAAAATTACAAAGTGGAATAAATAATATTAACCTTTCTATAAAGCCACTTGCAAAAGGTTCTTATTTTGTGAAAGTTATATTAAGCAATGGTAAAACAAGGGATCAGAAAATAATAAAATTGTAATAAAGGATTTTTTTTAGTAATAACAACAGCGCATCCATTAATAATTTATTGCGCTGTTTTTATTTTGGCTTTATACAAATATCAATTTACCAGCGCTCGCTACTAGCATTTGTATAATCCTGTTTGTATTTTTCTGGAATATTACCATTGTTCATACAACCATATTCCAAAGAAGGAAATATATCTTCAAAGGTTTTTACTTCGTTCATAAATACCCTGCGATAAATATGGCTGCGGGTTAATTGCTTGTAATCATCTATACCAGCAGCACCACAGAGTTCTACAAAGTTTTTGAGTGTTTCTCCATGGTAATTTGCTACACGCTGTTTTTTATCATTCACTACCAAGCCATCTGAAAGGCTTTTATCTTGTGTGGCTACACCTGTAGGACATTTGTTTGTATTGCATACCAACGCCTGTATACAACCAATGGCCATCATCATAGCTCTGGCGCTATTACACGCATCTGCACCCAATGCAATGGCTCTTACCAAATGAAAACCACTTATCATTTTGCCACTGGCAATGATTTTTATTTGATCTCTTACCCCAAATCCACATAACATGTTATGTACAAATGCCAAACCATCCATGAGTGGCGCACCTACATAGTTGCTAAACTCTTGTGGCGCAGCTCCAGTGCCACCTTCGCCACCGTCAACGGTAATAAAATCTGGATAAATATTTAGTTCAAGCATTGCTTTACAAATACCTATGAACTCGCTTTTTTGACCAATACATAATTTAAATCCTATTGGCTTACCGCCACAGTTATCCCTTAATAATTTAATAAATTTCATCAGTTCTTTTGGTGTACTAAATGCGCTATGGTATGGAGGTGAATATACAGTTGTGCCTGGTTCTACTAGTCTGATAGCCGCTACTTCTGGGGTATTTTTTTTTGCTGGTAAAATCCCTCCATGCCCTGGTTTTGCCCCTTGACTTAGTTTCAATTCAATCATTTTTACCTCGGGCCTCATGGCATTTTTTGCATAAGCTTCTACACTAAAATTTCCCTCTTTATCTCTTGCACCAAAATAGCCAGTACCTATTTGCCAAATGATATCGCCTCCTTGTTTTAAGTGATAAGGACTCAAACCTCCTTCGCCCGTATTGTGTGCAAAGCCTCCAATTTTTGCGCCGCCATTTAATGCTTCAATTGCATTGCTGCTTAAAGAACCAAAGCTCATGGCACTTACATTAAAAATACTTGCATCGTATTTTTGCAAACAATCTTTTCCGCCAATAAGAACCCTTGGCTTTGCATTTAGTTTATGAAAATCTTTTGGTGCTATGCTATGGCACATCCATTCGTAACCTTCTGCATATACGTCCAATTGCGTACCAAAGGGCATGGTATCGGTTTCTTTTTTTGCCCGCTGGTAAATGGTACTTCTATCAATACGATTGATAGGTCTACCATCAATATCACTTTCTATAAAATATTGGTAAAGCTTAGGTCTTAAATCCTCCATCCAATACCTAGCCCTGCCGAGAATGGGATAATTGCGCATGATGGTATGTTTGGTTTGCAGCATATCTACTATGCCTACAATAACCAGCATGGCTACGGCTCCAAATACCCACCAAAAAAACTGGCTATAATAAAAACCCAAAAGGCCACACGTGATAGGCACTGTTATTGCAAAAAGGAGGAATTGTTTACGCATAAAATAATGTTGGAAATAGCAAAAATAGGAAAACAAAAAATAGCGAGAGATTGTATTTTTTTAATATAGTACTGTTTATACGCAGCCTTTTTTCGTCTAATATTTAAATGTTTATGTTATTTTTTTTGAATAACATAATATAAGTTAATTGTTATCTATTTTTGCTGCTATGAAAATAAATTTATCAATTTTCCTACTCTTTGCTTTCGGTATTACAAATGCACAAAAGAAAACAAATTATTACGATTGGGAATGGAAAGATTCAAAAATAGCTAATGCACGTTTTGTTTCTATGACAGAACACACAGACAGTGGTTGGATAAGGGAAGACTATTTTCTTGCCAATAAAAATATTCAGATGGAAGGTCTTTATTCGGATAGTTTGTTTAAGAATAAGAATGGATATTTTACTTACTATTTTGCAAATGGAATTGTATCAAGCAAGGGTAGGTATCTGAAAAATGAAAAAGAAGGTTTATGGTTTACTTATCATTACAATGGAATGATGAGAGACTCCACCATTTTTAAAAATGGAGAAACAATTGGTACATCTTTAGGTTGGTTTGATAATGGTTTTATTTCTGATTCTGCCACATACAAAGAAGATGGTACAGCATTTATTGTAAATTGGTTTGACGATGGGCAACCTTCTGCTTATGGAAGAATGCTGAACAGTAAGAAGGAAGGACAATGGACTTATTTTCATAAAAACGGAAGAAAAGCTGCCATAGAAGAGTACAAACAAGATAAGGTGAAAAGTAGGATTTACTACAAAGAAAATGGAGAAGAAATCGCTGATACCTCCAATAGGGATAGAGAGGCAACATTTAAAGGAGGTCAGAAAAAATGGGCGAGTTTCCTATTAGAAAATTTACAATTTCCAGCAAATGTTAAACTAGTAAATACAAAAGTTATTACAGTAGTGGTGGCAGCAATGATAGATGAAGAAGGCAATATAAAAGATCCTTATATCGACATACCATTTGACCCTTTATTTGATAATGAAGCGTTGAGGATCATAAAACAATCACCTGCATGGAACCCGAAAATTGAGCACAACCGTAAGGTGCGAATGTATGTAAGGCAGCCAATATCCTTTGCGGAGTTGAATGAATAATTGTATTAATAATTATTATTTTTTATTTTTTTGTGAAGAACAAAATCATAAACAGGCTTTTCGTTTTATACCGCAAAACAGGATTACCTTTAAACTTCGTTTAAATAATAGTTTATGCTTATTAGGGTTATCAAGATTACACTCTCATTGCTTGTATTTCTACTTCTTTTTGCTTGCAAGAGTAAAAGAAAAGCATTTGCCAATAATTTTAATTATAAAGTGTTTAAGGATTCTATAGTCAAGCAAAAAGAAACAACGGAGGATACCATTAATATTTTTGACAACAAGAATTATATACCATCCGCCGATTCTGTAAATGCATTCATAATAGAAATTGATACTGTATTGCACGAAGATGCCAAGTTGTTATTACAAGAAGATAGCCTTAAAAAAACTTTAAACTATAAAGAAAAATTCACACAAAATGATAAAGTTGGTCTACAACTAAATATCATTTCATTGGATTCTTTTTTAAAAGGCAAAAACATCGAATCTGTATCCGATTGTAAAGGCAAGGATTGCACCGTATTTGCTGAGATAGATAAATCATCCCAAACACTTTATTTATTTATTGCGGGTGAATTAACTGACAGTTTTAAAGTGTCTACGGGTATAAGAAAGCGTGAAACACCCAATATGGATTTGAGCCCTAGAGGTCCTATATTGATGAAATACACTTCCAAAAAATTTCCTGGGGGTAATTACAACCATTTGGGAAATATGCCCTATGCTGTATTTCTTAGAGGTGGTTATGCCATACACGGCACAACCACAGGCAATTTTTCAAAATTGGGTACAAGGGCATCTCATGGATGCGTAAGGCTTCACCCAGACAATGCAAAAGTTTTTTATGAATTGGTAAAGCTGGCGGGGCTTTCGCAAACCTGGGTTAGTATTAAGGATTCGTTGGAATAGTATTTTAATTAATCCTTATCGAGCACCACTACCAACGCATAAATAATTCCTGGTAACCAAAATAATAATGTGAGCAAAACAGAAATCCAAAATTTGTTGTTTATGACTCCTTCGTGTAAGTAGACTGCCAATGGTGGTAGTAAAATACAAAGTATAACCATCAATAATTGGTTGGTACTAGGTTCATCGCCTGCTTTTTTTTGCTTTTTGTATTCTTTTATGGCTGCTTTTACTTCTTTCATACGCTCTTTTCTTTCGGAGCGGCTCAACATTTTAAATTCTTTTAAAGCATCGTCGGTACTGGCTTTTGCTGGTTCTATTGGAGCAAAAGGTACAATAACTTTTGGGGCAGGGGTAATACCAGGATTAAAAAAATAGGGGTTTTCTTTTTCAATTACAATAGATGCAGCGTTGATGGTATTTGTAAATAGGCCAAACACTGCAACAATAAGAATAGCAGTACTAATTATTTTTTTCATAAAAAAG
>JANMGS010000701.1:0-2600 GCA_031374745.1 Ferruginibacter sp.
TCTATTAATCTATGCTCGTAAGTAATACCTGCTGCTGCATAGCTTTCTTTAAATTCATTTTGATATACTTCTTCAAAAATATCTTTAAAACGACCATCATATTTTTTTAGGATGGTATTTTTTGTAGAAAGATACAACGGCCATTTTTTACTCAAAGCCATATTGAAACAACTGCGAGCAAAGCCATAAATGCTTTCATCGGTATTGTACATTGCCATGGCAACGCCGTCACCTTTGTAATTGTACACTTCAAAAACTTGGGCTTCTCCCCCATCCTCCGGAGTAAAAGTCATGGTTAATTTTCCTTTGCCTTTTATTACAGTATCCGTAGCACGGTATTGATCACCAAATGCATGGCGGCCAACAATGATAGGTGCTGTCCAGTTTGTAACCAAGCGAGGTACATTTTGCATCACAATAGGCTCACGAAACACCGTGCCATCCAAAATATTGCGTATCGTTCCATTGGGCGATTTCCACATTTGTTTAAGCTTAAACTCTTCTACTCGTTGCTCATCTGGTGTAATGGTTGCACACTTAATACCCACACCACAAGCTTTTATTGCATTGGCTGCATCTATGGTTACTTGGTCGTTTGTTTCATCTCTGTATTCCATTCCCAAATCGAAATATTGGATTGGTACTTCTAAATAAGGAAGTATCAATTTGTCTTTAATGAATTTCCAAATGATTCTTGTCATTTCATCGCCATCCAATTCCACTACGGGGTTTGCTACTTGAATTTTGCTCATATTTAATATTTATAAATTTTTAATGATGTATGTTTTGCTATATTATCGAAATCCTTATCGCTATGTATAATTGGAAATTTGTAATCTATACAAACAGCTGCAATAAAGCAATCATTTGCTTTCCTAATCGTTACTCCTTTTCTTCTTAGATTTCTGTATAAATCAGCAGCTTTTTCTGCATAAAAATAATGGTCTATTTCGATTTTTTCTAATCCTAGTAAAACTTCTTTTACTAAGGAATATTGCTTATCGTTATCTATTCCTTGCAAAATTTCTTGTACGATAATTGGTAAAATGACGAAAGGACTAAACTCAGTATAATTTATCAATTTAGATTTTACAATCTCAATTTGTGGGGTTGTTTTCTTATTAAAAAAATCAATCCAGACAGAAGAATCTACAAGATTAAATTTCATTCCTCCTCATTTTATCTAAATTACCCACCCATTTAACTTTTCCTTGAAGCGATAACATCTTTAATCGCAATTGGTATTTTACATAAGCCTCTAAAGCTGTATTTAAAATTTCTTTTTTTGTTTTATTTTCAGCTAAACTCATAGCTTTCGCCATCCACTTATCATCAATATCGATATTTGTTCTCACGTATTTAAAATTTGCTATACACAAATATATCAAATTCTATACACATTACAAATTCCTGATAATCTCATCTGCAAACTCACTCGTTTTAAGTAAAGTTGCTTCTTTCATCAAATTATAAAAATCGATGGTTACCGTTTTGTTGCGAATGGTTTTGCCTACCGCATTGGTAATCAAATCTGCCGCATCTCTCCATCCCATGTATTCGAGCATCATTACACCACTTAATATTACAGACGAAGGGTTCATTGTATTGGTATTTGCAAAACGAGGAGCGGTACCATGTGTAGCTTCAAATACTGCATGTCCAGTAAGGTAATTAATATTTGCCCCTGGCGCAATACCTATACCACCAACCTGTGCTGCCAATGCATCCGAAATATAATCTCCATTTAAATTTAAGGTGGCTATTACCGAATAATCTTGCGGAGCTAGTAATGCTTGTTGCAAAAAGTTATCAGCGATGGCATCTTTAATAATTACTTTACCACCTACAGCGCTTATTTTCATTTCTTCGTTTGCAACCGCTTCCCCACTTTCTTTTTTTGTTTTTTCCCATTGCTGCCAAGTGTACACATTTCCACTAAATTCCCTCTCGGCTAAATCATACCCCCATTGTTTAAAAGCACCTTCTGTATATTTCATAATATTACCTTTGTGAACAATGGTTACACTAGGTAGTTTATGTGTTATGGCAAATTCAATGGCGGAGCGTATCAATCTTTCACTACCATCTTTACTTACTGGCTTTACACCAAGTGAAGTAGTTTCAGGAAAACGGAATGCCTTTACACCTAGTTCATCTACCAAAAATTTCAACAATTTTGTAGCCTCAGGCGTACCAGTCATAAACTCTATCCCCGCATAAATATCTTCTGTGTTTTCTCTAAAAATTGTCATACTTACTTTCTCAGGCTGCCACATAGGGCTTGGTGTTCCTTCAAAATATTTCACGGGACGTAAACACACATACAAATCTAATTCCTGCCTTAGCGCCACATTGAGGCTACGAATACCACCACCTACAGGCGTAGTAAGCGGCCCTTTTATAGAGAGTAAATATTCTTTAAAAGCATCCATCGTTTCTTCGGGCATCCAACTTCCTGTAGCATTAAATGCTTCTTCACCAGCCAATACTTTTAGCCATTCTATTTTCTTTTCGCCAGCATAAGCTTTTGCAATGGCTGCATCAAATACACGCACACTCGCTTTCCAAATATCTGGGCCAATACCATCTCCTTCAATAAA